>JANXYW010000397.1 GCA_025355835.1 Chloroflexota bacterium | reverse complement strand
TCGCTCCCTGGCTGGGCCATCGGACCACACCCAGTCGCTCACCTCGGGCGGGTCCTCCCCGTGCGCGCGCGTGTATTGGCGGACCCGAAGTCGCGTGTCCTCCATCAGCTGGCGGACATGGGCCGCCCTCGGGCCGAGCCCCGGCACGCGGTCGATGACGTCCATCACCAGGTGATAGCGGTCGAGGTTGTTCATCATGACGATGTCGAAGGGCGTCGTCGTGGTTCCCTCCTCGATGTACCCGCGTACGTGCATGTTGTCGTGGTTCGTACGGCGGTACGTCAACCGGTGGATGAGCCAGGGATACCCGTGATAGGCGAACAGGATCGGCCGGTCTCTCGTGAACAACGCATCGAACTCGGCGTCCGACAGCCCGTTCGGGTGTTCCAACTCGGGCTGCAGGCGCATCAGGTCGACCACGTTGACGACGCGCGCGCGGAGGTCCGGCAGATGCTCGCGCAGCAGCGAGGCCGCTGCGAGCGTTTCGAGCGTGGGAATGTCGCCGGCGCATGCCAGCACGACGTCGGGCTCCTCAGAGCCGTCGTTGCTCGCCCAGTCCCAGATGCCAATGCCGCGCGTGCAGTGCGCGACCGCTTCGTCCATCGAAAGGTAGTTCAGCCCCGGCTGCTTGCCGGCGACGATCACGTTCACGTGGTCGCGGCTGCGCAGGCAGTGATCGGCGACGGAGAGCAGCGTATTCGCGTCCGGCGCCAGGTAGACGCGGATGATCTCCGCCTTCTTGTTAATGACGTGGTCGATGAACCCCGGGTCCTGGTGCGAAAAGCCGTTGTGATCCTGCCGCCAGACATGCGACGTGAGGAGGTAGTTGAGCGACGCGACGGGGCGCCGCCATGGGATGCCGCGACTGACCTTCAACCACTTCGCGTGCTGGTTGAACATCGAATCGATGATGTGGATGAACGCCTCGTAGCAACTAAACAGCCCATGACGCCCGGTGAGCAGATAGCCCTCGAGCCAGCCCTGGCAGGTGTGCTCGCTGAGGATCTCCATCACGCGCCCGTCCGGGTCGAGGTGGTCGTCGCTGTCGTTTCGTTCCGCGTCCCAGGCGCGGTCCGTGACTTCGAAGACGGCGCTTAGACGGTTCGACGCCGTTTCGTCCGGGCCCATGATGCGGAAGTTGTCGGGGTTCGCGCGGACGACATCGCGCAGGTACGTGCCGAGGACACGCGTCGCCTCGCTCGATGTCGTTCCGGGGGCCGGCACGTCGACGGCATAGTCTCGGAAGTCGGGCAGCGTGAGGTCGCGAAGCAGCAGGCCGCCGTTCGCGTGCGGGTTCGCGCTCATCCGGCTCTTCCCCTGAGGAGCCAGAGCTGCGATCTCCGGTGCGAGGGCGCCCTCGGCCGTGAAGAGTTCGTCCGGCCGATAGCTGCGCATCCAGTCCTCAAGCAGTCGAACATGAGCGGGATCCTCCGCGAAGCCGGTGAGCGGCACCTGGTGCGCGCGGAAGGTCCCTTCGATCGGCACACCGTCAACTTCCTTCGGTCCGGTCCAGCCCTTGGGCGTCACGAGCACGATCATCGGCCAGCGCGGCGGCTCGTGCCGTCCCGCGTCGATCGCGTGCTCCCGGATGCGGGCGATCTCGCCGGCTACCTCGTCCATCACGGCAGCCATCCGGTGATGGAGCTCAATCGGGTCGTCGCCTTCGACGAAGTGCACGTCGTGGCCGTAGCCCTCGAGCAAACTCAGCAGTTGATCACGGGGAATGCGGGCGAGGACCGTGGGGTTGGCGATCTTGTAACCGTTGAGATGCAGGATCGGCACGACGACGCCGTCACGCGCCGGGTTGATGAATTTGTTCCCGTGCCAGCTCGCCGCGAGCGGACCCGTCTCCGCCTCGCCGTCGCCGACGACGCAGAACACGGTGAGATCGGGGTTGTCGAAGGCGGCGCCGTACGCGTGGTCGAGTGAGTAGCCGAGCTCTCCGCCTTCATGGATCGAACCGGGCGTCTCCGGCGCGACGTGGCTCGGGATGCCGCCGGGAAACGAGAACTGCCGGAAGAACTTGCGCATCCCATCTTCGTCCCGCGTGATGTGCGGGTAGACCTCGGAGTAGGTGCCTTCGAGATAGGTGTTGGCGAGGATGCCCGGCGCGCCGTGGCCGGGCCCGATCACGTACATGGCGTTGAGGGCGTGCGCGACGATCGCGCGGTTGATGTGGGCGTAGATGAAGTTGAGGCCGGGCGTCGTGCCCCAGTGCCCCAGCAACCGCGGCTTGATGTGCTCGAGCCGCAGGGGCTCGCGCAACAGCGGGTTGTCGAGCAGGTAGATCTGTCCCACGGACAGGTAGTTGGCGGCTCGCCACCAGGCGTCGATGCGCTTCGCCTCATCTGCCGAGAGGAGACCCGGCCTGAACGCCATGGATGCCGATTCGTCGCGCACGGTCTCGGTCTCGATCATGAGTTCCTCCCTTGATGCGTCCGGGCCAGCAGGTCGAACGTGTCCCTCGCGATGATGCGCTCCTCGTCGCTCGGGATCACCCAGGCGGCGATGTGACTGTCGTCGCTGCTGCAACGCCCCTCATCGCCGGTCAACACGGTGTTCCGCTCCCCGTCGATGTGTATGCCGAGGGGCGCAAGCGGCTCGCAGATCCGGCGGCGGATCTCCGGCGAACGCTCACCGATGCCACCGCCAAAAACGATCGCGTCGACGCGGCCGAGCACGGCGATGTAGGCGCCGATGTACTTGCGCACCCTGTAGCAAAACATCTCGATGGCGTCGTGCGCCCTGGGGTGACCTTCCGCCTCTTCTTGGAGCAGCGTCGCCATGTCGCCACTGCTGCCCGAGATGCCGAGGAGTCCGGACCGGTGGTTGAGGAGATCGTCGAGTTCATCCGGGGACAGACGTTCCTCTCGGAGAAGAAAGGACAGCGCACCCGGATCAAGGTCGCCGGGCCGCGTGCCCATCATCAGGCCTTCGAGCGGCGTGAATCCCATGGATGTGTCGACCGAGACGCCGTTTCGCACCGCCGTCGCCGAGCAGCCGTTGCCGAGCTGGAGGGTGATCAGTGAGACGCTGTCGACCGCTGCGCCGGCGAGCTCCGCATAGCGCTCCGTCATCGAGCGATGGGCGATGCCGTGGTAGCCGTAGCGCCGCAGGCCGTGCTTGAGCGTCAACTCCTGGGGCAGCGCGTAGTGCGACGCGTACTGGGGAAGCGTGTTGTGGAACGTCGTGTCGTAGACGGCGACCATCGGGACATCAGGCAGCTCCTTCCGCGACGCGACGATGCCATCGAGCGAAGGGTGGTTGTGGAGCGGCGCCAGGCGCTGACCGGCTTCGACCGCGCGGATGACCTCGTCATCGATGATGGTCGGGACGGTGAAGGCGCCACCCTGCACGACGCGATGCCCGACCGCTTCGATCGAGCGCCTGGCAGCGTCGGGAAGCAGTTGCAGGAGCGAGCGAAGCGCCGTCCCAGGCTCCTCCGCGACGACCGGCGAACGCGTCTTCGCTCCGTCGCCGGATTGAAACGTCAGGACGGCGTCCGCACCGATCGCTTCCACGGCACCTCCGGCGAGCGTGGACATCCGCGATGGCTCGACGGCGCAGAGCCGCATCTTGAGGCTTGAACTGCCGCAGTTGACGGTCAGCGCGTTCATGAGGGCGTCGCCGTCGACGCCGGTGCGGAGCGGACGCCGGCCATCAAGCCAAGCTCGTCTTCAAGCAGGCGCGTGATCAGGAAGTGCTGGCGCACGCGCTCTCGCCCCAGGCCGCCGATGCGCTGCGCCTCGGCGCC
>JANXYW010000355.1 GCA_025355835.1 Chloroflexota bacterium | reverse complement strand
GTGTACCTCAACACGGGTTGGTCGGGGCCGTCTTCGCGCGAGGTCGTCGCTGCGATGGAGCAGCGGCTGGAGCGCGAGGCGTTCGACGGGCCAACGTCGCCGGATGTGCGGAACGAGAAGGGGATGCTCGTGCGGCGGGCGCGCCATGCGTTCGCTTCGCTGATCGGCGCGGACGATGACGAAGTCGCACTGACGTACACAACGACCGAGGGCGTGAACACGGTGCTGCGGGGCCTGGGGCTCGGCGCGGGCGACGAGGTGCTGACGTGCAATCTCGAGCACAACGCGGTGATGATCCCTTCGTACGTCGCGCGGGATCGTGACGGCGTCGAGATCAAGATCGTGCGCTTTCCGTCACGCGACGAGACCGCCGCATCGATGCTAGTTGCATTCGAGCAGGCGATGACGGCGCGGACGAAGCTGCTGCTGCTCAGTCACGTTTCGTGGAATCGCGGCACGCGGCTGCCGATGCGCGAGATCTGTGCGATGGCGCACGCGCGCGGCGCGCTTGTCGCCGTCGATGCGGCGCAGTCGGCAGGGCACATCGACTTCAACGTGCGGGAAATGGACTGCGATGTACTCGCGCTGCCGGGGCACAAGTGGCTGCTCGGCCCGGACGGGGCGGCAGCGATGTACGTGCGGCGCGATCTGATCGAGCGGCTACAGCCGCTGGCGGTCGTACACGGTGCGAACCGCCACTACGACTTCGAGGGCAACTTCGAGTACGCCAACGACACGATTCACAAATTCGAACTGACGACGCACAGCGGACCCGTACTCGCCGGCCTGGCGACATCGCTGGACATGTTCGCCGAGATCGGCATGCCGGCGGTCGAAGCACGATGTCTCGAATTGGCGAGCCGGTTCGTTGCGGGGCTGTGCGCGATCGATGCCGCGCGCATCACGTCGCCGCCGGATGTGTCGGTGCGCAGCGGCATGGTGACGTTCGCGGTGCGGGACTTCAATCCGCACGAGACGGTCGCCGCCCTGTACGGCATCGACAGGATCGTCGGGCGCGTGTGCAACGACAAGCGGCTGCGCGTTTGCTTCCACATGTTCAACGACGAGTCGGACGTCGATCGCACGCTGAGCGCTGTCGAGCGCATCGCGCGCCACGGCATCCCGTCGCAGACGCCGAGCGCGCTGGAGTGGACGGCGAAAATGATGGATGGGGAGGACTAGGGGAGTTCGTAGTTCGTAGTTCGTAGTTCGTAGTGGACCGTTGTCCCGACGACCTACGACTGACGACTGACGACCGTTACCCGATCATCGGGTCGTGGGTGATGATGCCGGACATGGGGAAGTCGACGAGCTGTTTGGTGTCGCCATTGCAGAAGAAGTGGATGTGCGTGTCGGGTGTGCCGCCAAGGATATGCAGCGAGACGCCGGTCTCTGCGCCGGCGGCGCGGACGCGGTGGAAGCCTTCGAGCGGCGGGCGCAGGTAGGTGATGGTGCCGGGCGGCGAGTAGATCTTTTCGACCGCGGTGAGTTCGCAGTCCTGGCCGACCTGCACGTCCTCGGGTGACGTATCGCGGCTGTACTTCGTCTCTTCGTCGGTGCCGGCGAGGATGCCGATGACGCCCCACTGGCCGTGGTAGTGGGCGCCGCTGCTGGTGCCGCTGGGAAATACGACCGAGATGACGAAGAATTCGCCGGCGGGATCGGTGTAGATCAGGTGGCCGCACGCCTTGCCGTCGCAGGGAGTCGTGTACTTCTCCGGCAGCGGGTCGGGCTGGTCCATCCAGCGCCGCAGGAACGGCGTGATCTGATCGCAGCGCAGACCGTCGTCTTTCGTGGCGCGGACGACGCGCGTGACGGCATCGACGAGCGCTTGCATGTCGAACGTTGCGGTTGTCATTTGTTCGCCCACGCGATGCGATCGTCGACGCGTCGGCGCAGGCCGAACTCGACCGGCACGAAGCCGCTGCTCTGCCAGAAACGCGCGCCCTGAAGGTTCGGCGCGGCGAAGTGCAGCGTCATGTATTCGTAGCCCTGTTCGCGCGCCCATTCGGCGCCACGCGAAAGGATCGCCGTGCCGACGCCGCCTGTGCGCGCGTCGGATGTGACGATGCCCTGGAAGAGGTACACCGTCTTCGGTGGCACGAGCAGCGGCGAGAGGAACGCGGGCGGCATAAACGTGTTCATGCCGATCGGCTTGCCGTCCTCGTACGCGACCCAGTGCGCGTTCGCCTGCGGGTCGGTCAGTAGACCCTTCTGCATCTCGTGGCTGGACTCGTCGGTCTCGCGCAGGTACGGCCAGTAGATGGGCGACTTCGCGTGGTGCAACGTCAATTCTTCCGCGAGCTTGAAGACGACTTCGGCGTCCTCGGCGCTCGCCTGGTGCATCTCGACTTTCGCTTGCGTCTTTTCTGTTGGGCCGACGCCCCGCATCGCAGCGACGGCGTGCCGCGCGAAGCTCAACGACGCGAACGCCTCGGCGAGCCCGGCATCAGATGGTGAGGCGGCGACCAGATGGTCGAAGTAGCCGAGCGGGACGAAGTGATCGGCGAGGTTAGCGTACATCTCGCGATAGACGTCGTACTCCATGCCGCCTTTCGCCGCGTGCTGCTGATAGTTCGATGCAGCGGAGTGCGGCGGGAAGAACGATGCCAGGAAGTGCGTCGGTGCGAAGAGCTGCGGCGTCATCACCATGAAGCCGACCGGTTCCGCGCCCTCATGTGCGATGACGCCGTACCAGCCCGGCTGCTCCAGCGAGTGCTCGATGATCGGGCGGCACGCCTCCGCCATGACGAACGCTGCCGGCAGGCGCGGATCACGCTGGCGGTCGCGCTCGTGGCGCGCTGCGAGGAGCGTGGCGGCGGCGTCGAGGTGTTTCTGTGGTTCGAATGCAGTGATCGTGATGCTCATAGTGCAGCGATCATAGCATCGGGGCGCGGTTCGGGCATCCGTCAAAGATACTCCGCACTTCTAGCTCGGCGGTCGAATAGTTGTCATCCTGAACCGGTACTATTGCCGCCTGACGTTGCTCGCCGCTCGCAGGGTTTAGTCACGGAGGCACACTCATGCACGACGAAATCGCCTGGATGCCCGCGACGGAGATGGCGGCGGCCATTCGCTCAAAAAAGCTTTCGCCGGTGGAGGTTGCGCGCGCACTGCTCGAGCGCATCGATGCGCTCAATCCGGCGCTCAACGCGTACTGCCTCGTGACGCCGGAGATGGCGATGGCGGCGGCGACAGAGGCAGAGGCGGCGGTGATGCGCGGCGACGCGTTGGGGCCGCTGCACGGCGTACCGGTTTCGATCAAGGATTTGTTTGACGTGAAGGGGCTGCCGACCACGAAGGGGTCGTTGCTCTACAAGGATCACATCGCCGAGGGTTGGGAGTTCTGCGCGAAACGGCTGATTGATGCCGGCGGCGTACATCTGGGAAAGACGAACACGCCGGAGTTCGGCTTCATCCCGATGACGGAGAACCGCATCTTCGGCGCGACGAATAATCCGTGGGACCTCACGCGCACGCCGGGCGGATCGAGCGGCGGTGCGGCAGCGGCCGTGGCAGCAGGTCTGGGGCCGATCGCGCTGAGCAGTGATGGCGGTGGATCGATCCGCATCCCGGCGTCGTTCTGCGGCGTCTTCGGCATCAAGCCGACGTACGGACGCATCCCGCGCAATCCGGGCGGCTGGACGACGATGACGCATCGTGGGCCGACGACGCGCACGGTCGCCGATTCGGCGCTGGCGCTCGATGTGATGTCCGGTCACGAGCCGGGAGATCCGTTCTCGATCGTCGACTATCCGGGTTCGTTCCTCGATGAAGTCGATCGTGGCGTGAAGGGATTGCGCGTCGCCTGGTCCGCTGATCTCGGCTTCGCGCCGGTCGAACCGGAGGTGCGGGCGATCTGCGAGGCGGCGGCGAAGCGCTTCGCCGACCTCGGCTGCATCGTCGAGGAGGCGGCGCCCGGCTTTCCGAGCCCGACGGCAGACCTCACGTTCTTCACCGTCGCC
>JANXYW010000354.1 GCA_025355835.1 Chloroflexota bacterium | reverse complement strand
CGCGAAGTCCATCGCCCGCTTCAAGAGCGGCACGGTCTGCTGCAGGTCGATGATGTGGATCTTGTTGCGCTCGGTGAAGATGTACTGCTTCATCCGCGGGTCCCAGCGATGCGTCTGGTGCCCGAAGTGAACGCCTGCTTCGAGGAGCGCCTTCATGGATACGTTGGAGACAGGGGCGGCCGGTGCATTCGTCATATCACAATCCTTCCGGACATAAATTTGAGGCCATAACGGCCCCAGGTCCGGTATCTCTCGGTTTCTAACCCGCCGAGTATATCAGGCGCCGCGGATACGCGACAAACGGGAGGCCGCGGTGATCTATCGGAAGCGCTGACCTTTTTTCTCCGGTAGGCTCTTAGTTTGGTTGACAACGAGGTAGGGGGGGGGCGTAGTATCTCCCCGTACAACGTGATGAATCTGCAACCTTGACGCTCGCCAACCAGTCGGCCGCCGGTCGCCTTCGGAAAAAGCCACCATGCACGCAGCCTGCCGGGCACTGCTCTTACTACTGGCGTTTATCATCTTCTCAGCCGAGCTCGGCGAGTGCCGCGGGGGGTTCTTGGGCGGCGCCGGCGGAGTTGGCGGCCCGGGCGGTGGCGGCACGCCCGTGCCAACGCAACCGCCGGCACCGACGCCCACCCCTTCGCGCACGTGGCTGCTGCTGCCGGGATGCTGTGGTCTATATAGCGAATGGGGGAATACAGCGTATTCAAGTGGCGGTCCCGACCATCACGATTCCGCACCGACTCAGCACGCAGTCGACATCGGCGCGGGCAGCTGCAGCACCTGTCCGGACGTGTTCTACTATGATCAGAGCAATAGCGTGACGACTGTGGTAACACACTTTCTAAATTCGTGTTCAAGCGTTCCTGAGGGAGGCGAGCGTGTAAACGTCGGTCTCGTTAGCCTCAACCCGCCGAGTGTCGTCCAAGGGACGGTGTCTTATCTTCATATGACGAATGCAATTTCGTCTGGCTCGCAGCTCGGGAATGGAGCTTTCATCGGGACAGTACATGGGGCTACTCCTCCGGCTTCGACCAGCAGTAGCTGTTGGGATGGCCCTCACCTGCACCAAGGCATTGATCGTGGAACCAGTTTCGCGACGGTCACCCACTACACGGGGCTGAGGAACTCTGGTTCGAATTGTGAAGGGTACCCACCGGCTCCGGTTACGTATAGCCAACAGGCTCACGCTGTCGTTCCGTGCTATGCGCTCTCATGGTGAGGCTATGAAGTCAGTTATCTTGTTAGTCTTTGTCACGCTCGGACTTGCCTTAGGCTTCGCTTGCGGCGAGAGCAATCACGCGGCCCCGTCGACGAAGACGCCCACCGAGGCGACGGCGCACGTGCCTACTGGTGGTGGTGCAGGCGGCCGATCTTTTTCAACCGTCTTCGATTTCGCAAACTACTACCAGCAAGGCATCATTCTACCGGTCGGTGTGCCGATAGGTGTCGTTCAGGCCGAGGAGACGGCGGACGGACGGCTGGCTAACTACGGGTATGGCTTGCTTGGCGGCATTGGTGGTTTTCATGTCTTTGGCAACGCCCCGCCGGCAGTGAAAGACTTCGATTCCGTTGTGAGTCACGGCGGAGACTTCGTCGAGGTTAGACGATCGATCGTGCGGACGACCGTCGGTGATGCATTGCTCGTTGAAGACCGCCCAATGAAATATGGGTACCTGGACAGCTTTAGACTTCTTTGGCGCCAGGATGGCCGTGTTGTGCAGGCGTTCGCGGCGTCGGCCGGATACAACGGTAGCAATCCTACCGTCGGACCCGATACACTTATTTTGATCGCGAATGCGACCCGTACGATCCCACAGTCAGACCTTGCGACCGCTGGCGTGCTAGTCGAATCGGCAGCGTGTAGCATTCCATTTTGCGGAGACGTGACCACCGTAACATCCGTGGCAGACGCCGTGAGCTTGCTCGGCGCGCCCGTCCTGGTTCCCTCGATGTTCTCATTCATCCATGTCGTGCATGCGGGTGTCCTAAAGTCGTACACGACGGATCTCGACGCTTCCGGACTACAACGCGTCTTCCTGAGTCCGGAGTCAGCCGCTGAGGCGGGGTTAGCCGAACCGGCTGCGCAGGCTTCGAGCAGCGGAAATGGGACAGATTTGTTCGAGCGGCGCGATACCTCAGCTGGCTCGTCATCGTTGCTGTTCTTTAGCGCTGGCGGCAAGAATTTCATGATTAGAGACGGAAACGCCGGAGGCGCCGCCGATCTCGGCGCGATTGCCGCTTCGATGCGTTCGGCAGCGAATGCGGCGCTGCCCGTGACGACGCCGACCACACCGTCAGCCACTGCGACGCCTGGCGGCGTAACCGCCCCGGCTACGGGGACGCCCACTGGTGCGTCTGCAACCGCCACGGCGACTCCGTAACGACGGGCGTCCCGTGAAGTCATTGACAGTCTCGTACTCGCTGCGCGTCTCGAGCGGTTAGGCGCCGGTCGCGACTACGATCGTGAGCAACTAAGATTGTTGAAAAGGGCGACTACTGGGCCGGTGCGGGTTTCGACACCTCTTGCTGGCCATTTTGGGCACGACTGCATGCCATTCCTCCACTTCCGCAAGACTGAGCTGCGCGAACGGTTTTACCCGGCGAAGTTTCGCGGCATGTACGATCGCTTCTCTGACGTGATTCACGACTATGTGCGTGCCGGTGACACGATGCTCGACGCGGGGTGCGGCAGCGGGCGCGTGTTTCAGTATCACTTCGACGACGTGCAGAAGCCGCGCCTCATTGTCGGCGTGGATGTCATCGACGATCCGCGCGACAATCGGAACATCGACGCCGCAGCACGCGCGAACCTTGGCGCGCTGCCGTTTCGCGACGCAACGTTCGATATCGCCATCTCCAGCCACGTCGCGGAGCATCTCACGCAGCCCGAGCGCGTGTTCGGCGAACTGGCGCGCGTGCTCAAGCCGGGCGGGCGGCTATTGATACTGACGCCGAATCGCTGGCACTACGTGACGATCAGCTCTGCGCTGCTGCCGTACTCATTTCACCGGCGCTACAACTCCTGGCGCGGCAGCGACGTGCACGACATCTTCCCGACGGTGTACCGCGCGAACACCGCCTCGCGTTTGCGGTCTCTGTACGACAACGCCGGTATGGATGTCGAGCAGCTGTTCCAGTTCGAGACCGAGCCGGAGTACCTTGCCTTCAGCACCGCAACGTATGCGCTCGGCGTGGGTTTCGAGCGGGTGGTCAATCGGTTCGAGGCGCTGAAGCATGCTCGGGTGAATTTG
>JANXYW010000284.1 GCA_025355835.1 Chloroflexota bacterium | reverse complement strand
GATGAACTCGACGCTGAGGCGCGTGCCATCGATGCGGGGGCGGCCGCCGCAGTAGCCGGGCGTCATGACGATGTGCGGGTGCTCGGTGCGGGTGGTTTTGGTCTCGGTCGCCATGTATCTATCCTCGGCATCATTCTAGCGGAACGCCATAAGCCGCTGCGGCCCGTCCGACAACCTTCGTGGCGTTTCGTGTCCTTCGTGCGTTCCCATCACCCCGGCGTCCAGAAGTCGCGGTTCTCGTTCGACGCTTCGTCGCCGCGATGGCGCGCGCTCGACACGCCGCCGGGGATGATCGAGGGGTCGGGGGCGGTGCGGGTGGGGTCTGGGAAGTCGTCGAAGGTCACCTCGTCCGTGTCGGTGTCGAGGATGGCGTACGAGAGGCGGAAGTGGTTGCGGGCGTCGCGCGCCTCGCCCGCAGAGCCGGGGTTGATGACGAGCGTGCGGCCGACGCGCTCGGCCATCTGGTAGTGCGTGTGGCCGAGGACCGCGTAGTCGGCATCGATGTCGGCGAAGCGCGCGAGCGACGCGCTGTTCGGATAGATGTACTCGTTGTGCGGCTCCCACGGGCTGCCGTGCACCATCACGAGCGACTTGCCGCCGGCCAGCGTCGTCGCCAGGCGCGACGGTTGCTCGGCCATGTACGCGACGTCGTCGGCGCGCACCCAGTCGGCGGCGCGGGCGCGCTCGCCCCACTTGCCGAGCAGCACCTCCTCGTGGTTGCCGAGGATGTAACGTGCGCCGCGCTCGCGCAAGATCTGCATCACCTCGTTCGAGAATCGGAACTGGTAGACGGAGTCGCCGGCGCACAGCAGTTCGTCGACGTCGCCCATGCGGTCGAGCGCGATGCGCAGCGCCTCGTGATTGCAGTGGACGTCGGAGACGATGCCGATGCGCATGCGGGTAGTATCGCAGGTGGAACCGCAGATTTCGCAGATTGCACAGAGGGGACGACTGGGGAACAGGGATTACGCGGATTTCACGGAATAGGGGAGGGGGTGGAACCGCAGATTTCGGAGATGGCGCAGATTGGGGAAAACGAAATGGAGCGCAGGCGCCCCGCCTGCAATCGAGCGTAGCTCGATCACGCGGCTGCGTTGTGAACACGAATTCCGCAAAGTCATGCCGGGACGTTGGAGGACGGGCGCCCTCGCCCGTCTATCGAGCGCAGCTCGATGACGTTCGGTGTGAGTGTGAGTCCCGTCCAACAGGCGAGGGCGCCTGTCCTACATCGCGGGTGCGTAGATCACGGCTTGTTGTGCTGGCCGCGCGGGCGATCGAGCTGCGCTCGATGGACAGGCGGGGACGCCTGTCCTCCACGGGCGGTGGCGCGCCCGCGCTCCATTTTCGGTTTCGCCCTATCCGTGAAATCCGTGTAATCCTTGTTTCCCCCGTCGCGTCAGACGCGGAGGGTTTTCCATTTGCCGGCGGCGAAGCGGCGGAGGATGAGGGCGGCGCGGACCCAGTTTTCGGCGACGGCAGCCAGCCAGGCGAACGGCGCGCCGAGGCCGAGGACGATCACCATGAAGGCGGCGATCGGGACGCGGATACCCCATGCGGTGAAGGTGAAGGTGCCGAGTACGAACTTCACGTCGCCCGCGCCGCGCAATGCTCCTGATAGCGATGCGTGCACGCCCATCGCGGGCAGTGCGAATGCGAAGACGCGGAGCAGCTTCGTGCCGGTATCGATCACTTCGGGATCGTCGACGAAGAGTCGGACGATGTGGGGCGCGAGGATGAACTGCAGCACCGCCATCGTGCAGAGCGTGCAGAACGCGAACAGTCGCACGCGCTTGGCGACGGCCTCGGCCATGTCCGGCTGTCCTGCGCCGAGATAGCGGCCGACGAGCGCGGTCGCGGCGGTGCCGAGCGCGAAGCCCGGGAGGATCGCGATCTCGAGCGAGCGCAGCGCGAGCGAGTGCGCGGCGAGCTGGTGCGTGCCGAGGCGGGCGATGATGCGCGTGTAGACGAGGAACGCCAACATGAACTGCGCCTCCTCGAGACCCACCGGCAGGCCGATGTGCGAGAGGCGGCGGAACGAATCGCGCGAGACATGGAGGATGCGCGCGACGTTCATGCGCACGGGCGCCGCGCCGCTGGCTGCTAGCAGCAGCGCGAGTACGCCGCCGGTGCTGCCGGCGGTCGCGTAGCCGATGCCGGACGCGCGCACGCCGAGGCTGGCGATGTCGCCGCTGATCAGCGTGTACGTGACGGCAGCGTTGATGATGTTGATGATGATCAGGATGATCATCGGCATCCACGTGTTGCCCATGCCGCGCAACGAGCCGCTGACGGCGTAGAGCACCATCAGCATCGGGAGGCCGAGCGAGCCCGCGCGCAGGTACTCGACGCCGAGTGGGCGGACGGCCGCTTCGGCGCCCATCATCCGCATGAAGATCGGCGCGAACGTGAAGACGATCGCGGTGCAGAGCAGGCCCCAGACGAGCGCGGCGATGATCGCCGTATGCAGGCCGATCTGGACGCGCGAGCGATCGCCCGCGCCGACATCGCGCGCGACAATCGCGGTCGAACCGACATCGATCGCCAGGGCGCCGGCGAGCGGGATCCAGAAGAGCAGCGCGCCGATGCCGACGGCCGCGAGTCCGTCCGCGCCGACGAAGTGGCCGACGAGCGCGGCGTCGACGGCGCTGAGGATCGAGATGGAGAGCCGCTCGATGACGACGGGCCACGCCATCTTGAGGATCGTGCGCGAGATGCCGCCGCTGCTCGTGTCGAGCGTCGGCACGTACACGGGCAGTATGGCTTCGGCTTCCGCCGCCATCGATCCTCGCGATTCAGGGGTTGTGGATGATTCGCTGCGCAGGGTGCGATCAGCGTAGCACGCCGACTACGGCCCGGTGACAGGCGTGTCCGTGGGCGTCGGGGTGGCCGTCGCAGCGGGTGTCGGCGTCAGCGTTTGCGTCGGCGGCACGACGGCTGTGTCGGTGGGCGGCACCGGCGTGTTCGTCGCGGGTGGTGGAGGCGGTGCGGTCGGCGGCGCTGGTATCGCGGTTGCCTCTGTCGTCGGGGTTTGCGTCGGCGTCTCGCTGGGCACGCGCGTGTCCGTTGGGATCGGCGTGATCAGCGACTCGGCGAGGGGCCGCGGCGTCTCGGTCGCGGTCGGCGTATCGGTTGGTGTTGATGTCGGCGCGGCGACGGGTTCTTTCGGGATGAGATCTGCGTTTAGCGGCACGGCCTTCGGGTTGAACTCGCGCGATACGCGATACGGCGTCAGCTTGATCTTCTGCGGCTTGCCGCGCCCGAAATTGCCGGAGACGTACGAGCGGCCTTCGACCGGAACGCCGCCTTTTTCCGGAATGTCATCGAACGCGATCGGCAGCGACTGCGTG
Organism: Chloroflexota bacterium; assembly: GCA_025355835.1. Taxonomy (GTDB): domain Bacteria; phylum Chloroflexota; class Dehalococcoidia; order DSTF01; family JACRBR01; genus JANXYW01. Next base: position 8,095 of record JANXYW010000284.1, on the reverse strand, counting down.
AGGTAGTGGTCGGCGTCGAATTGCTCCACCTGAAAGTGGAGATGCGGCCCCGGATCGCGGCCGTCGTCCGAACAGGTGACGCCGGTCTCGCCTGAGATCGCGATGGGCTGACCCTGCGCGACGAGGTCGCCGATGTTCACGCTCACGGAGTCGTACGCGAGATGCAAGTAGAGGCCGACCGTGCCATCACCGTGATCGATGGCGACGTAGTTGGTGGAACTGGAGTAGAAGCGGCTGCAGCCGCCGCTGTTTGAACCGGCGTACGCGAGGATCACCTTGCCCGAGCGTGACGCGACGACGGTCGTGTAGCTCAGATCGAAGTCGAAGGCGTACGCGGCGAGGCCATTGTGCGTAAAGGTAGTTTCCTCGCCTTGTGAGACGGCGTGAATCTCGCCACCGGCCCACGGCAGCACGTATCCGGGCACCGCCGGAAACAGGGGGGTCTCTGTGCCAGGACGACCGGGGATATTGATCGCCGGCACGATCGCGGCGATCAGCGTGACAGCGCCAAAGATTGCTGATGCGAAAAATGCCAAGCGTTCGGACCTCTAGATTCGAGCGAGCGTGACGACGCGTGGCGAACGGGGCGCGCCCTTACTTTAACGGCCAAATGTCAAAAATCATACCCGGATCCGTGAACAAATCATTGCGCGATGGGGTGTTTTGTCGGGCAAATAGGGGTGTTTGCGGTCGAACAGATGATCGGATCGGGATCGCGTGGCGGCGTTCGAGGGGTTCGTTCGCGATCGATTCCACGTACTCGGCGACCCGCAAGGGGTAGGGGCACGGCGCGCCGTGCCCTCGCGCGGGTACGGCGCCAGATTGTTGGGATCGGGCAGAGACGTCCCCGAACCACGCCGCGGGGTTCGTCTTGGCGTCGGGGCGGTGTGCGCAGGTGCGGGCACCGCGCGCCGTGCCCCTACAACCGGCGACAGGTTCCGATTTCGTGCGGTGTGCGCCACACGGCGGCGGACACAAAGGTCCGCCCCAACAGGTGCGGTTGGGTTCGTTGTCGGGCGGTGCGCGCCAGGCGCGGGCGCAACAGGTTGCGCCCCTACACCGGAGCCGCCACGTTTCGTGAGGCGTGAGGCGTGAGGCGTGAGGCGTGCGGCGTGCGGCGTGCGGTGCATGCGGGCACGCGACCGCGTGCCCCTACAACGGGCCCGTCTCGTTTCGTGCGGTGTGCGCGGATGCGGGCGCAACAGGTTGCGCCCCTACAGAGCATTAGCGCAACTTGAGATTTGGGGGGAGAAACGAGCCGTCGCTTTCTCGGAGGACGGGGAGGCGTTCGACGATGGCGTCGCGGTTCAGCGGGCCGAAGATGTGCGGGTAGATGTGGTCGGCATCGCCATCGGCGTAGCGGATCTCCGGCTCCACCTTCGCGCGTTCGATGACGAGCGCGATGTACATGCGGCGGTCGTCCTTGTAGTAGCGATTGCCGACGGCGGCGAGGTTGTCCGCGCCGTCGGTGCAATGGATGAAGCCTTCATCCTCGAATCCGGCCGGCGTGTACGGCGCGGAAGAATCGCAGTCACGGTAGTACGCCGCCGACACAAGGTGGAAGATCACGTCGTCGCTCATGGAACCTCCACGCCGCCGAGGATGCGGCGGACGATCTCGTCGCGCGAGATATCCTCCGCTTCCGCTTCATATGTTTCGACAATGCGGTGGCGCAGGACATCGGGCGCGACTGCCTTCACGTCGTCGGGCTCGACGTGGCCGCGTCCGTTGACGAATGCGTGCGCACGCGCCGCCTGCGCCAGGAAGATGCTCGCGCGCGGCGACGCACCGTACTCGATCAGCGGCTTCATCTGCGGCATGCGATACGCCTCCGGTTCGCGCGTCGCGTAGACGAGATGGACGATGTAGTCGCGCAGGCGCTCGTCCATGTGCACGCTGGCGAGCGCCGTCGACGCTTCGAGCACGGCATCGCGCGTGATGATCCGCGCGATCTGTTGCTCGACGCCGGGCACCACGAATCGATCGAGGATCTGCTTCTCTTCGTCGCGCGTCGGGTACGTGATGCGCACGTTCAGCATGAAACGATCGAGCTGCGCTTCCGGCAGTGCGTACGTGCCCTCGTGCTCGATGGGGTTCTGTGTCGCCAGCACCATGAACGGATCCTCGAGCGGGAACGTCGTGCCGCCGATGCTCACCTGGCGCTCCTGCATCGCCTCCAGCAGCGCCGACTGCACCTTCGCGGGCGCGCGATTGATCTCGTCGGCGAGGACGATGTTCGCGAAGATGGGGCCTTTGCGGACGTGGAACTGGCCGTCCTGCGGGCTGTAGATCGTCGTGCCGGTGACGTCAGCGGGCAACAGATCCGGCGTGAACTGAATGCGCACGAACGTCGCGTCGATCGCTTTCGCGAGCGTGCTGACGGTGAGCGTCTTCGCGAGGCCGGGGACGCCTTCGATGAGGATGTGGCCGCGGCAGAGCATCGCGATGAGCAGGCGTTCGACGAGCACGCTTTGCCCAACGATCACCTTCGCGACTTCCGCGCGCACGGCATCGACGAAGCGGCTCTGCGCGCGGACGCGCTCGTTGATGGCGGCGATATCGACGGTCAGATGCAGCCTCCGTGCGTTTCGCGCAGTGTATCTGGCTGACGGGGGAACCGCAGATTGCGCAGATTTTGAGACGAGGAAAAACAAGGATTACGCGGATTTCACGGATGGGGGGAGGGGGCGGAACCACAGATTTCACAGATTGCACAGATTGGACACGGGTGAAATGGAGCGCGGGCGCCCCGCCCGTGAATCGAGCGTAGCTCGATCATGTCGGGTGCAAAACAAAGTTCCGTCCAACAGGCGAGGGCGCCTGTCCTACATCGCCGTCGGCGGGATCTCAACGCTTCGTGCTCAGGGTGATCGAGCTGCGCTCGATTGCAGGCGGGCGCCTGCGCTCCACTTCGCTCTTCGCAGATTCCGCGGATTGGGAGCTGGGAGCCTCGCGCTGCTACGAATGCACGCCGAGGTTTGGTTCGCGGGCGGTGACGCCCTCGGCTTCTAGCGCGGCGATCTCGTCTTCCGACAAGCCGAGGAGATCGCCGAGCACCCACTGGTTGTGTTCGCCGAACATGGGGGCGGGGAGGCGGATGTGGGCCGGAGTGCGGGACATGCGCCAGACGGGGCCCTCCATGTCCCAGGTGCCGGCGTCGGCGCTGGCGACGGGTTCCCAGAAGCCGCGGGCGCGCAGGTGTTGGTCTTGCATCAGTCGCGGGATCTTCAGCACGGGCGCGGCTGAGACGCCGGCAGCCTGCAGTTCGCGTGCGGCGTCGTCCTGCGATCGCGTGCGCGTCCACTCAGCGATCATCGCGTCAAGTTCGTCTTGGTGGTGGCGGCGCGAGACCACGTCGGCAAATCGCGGGTCGCGCGCGAGTTCGGGGCGGCCGATCGTGGTGGCGAGCGCGGCGAACTCGGCGTCGGAGCCGGCGGAGATGGCGACCCACTCGTCGGGCGTGGCGCATTCGTAGACGCCCTGGACGCGCGAGATGTGGCGGTTGCCGAGGCTCTCGGCTAATTCTCCGGAGCGCGGGCGTTCAGCCCGCGTTTGAATATCCATTTGGTGGCCGATGACGTGCTCGCCGATGTTGCCGATCATCGCTTCCCACTGTGCGACCTCGACGTGCTGGCCAGCGCCGGTTTCGCGGCGATGGTGAAGCGCTGCGAGCGCCGCGGCGGCGGCGATGGCGCCGGCGTTGGGGTCGCCGTAGGCGATCGGCGACTTGTGCGGGCCCATGCCGGGATATCCGCTGATCGAAACGAGGCCGGCGAGTTGCTCGACGTTCGTGCCGTAAGCGACGTGGTGCGATTCGGGCCCGCTCTTGCCGTGGCTGGGCATCGAGACGAGGATGATGTCCGGCTTGACCGCCCGCAGGTCGTCGTAGTCGAGCCTCAGGTTGCCGATGACATCGGCGCGATAGTTCTCAAAGACCATGTCTGCCGTCGCGACGAGTTGCAGCGCCAGCTCGCGACCGCGCTCGGTCTGAAGGTCGAGCGTGATGCCGTACTTGTTGCGATTGTTGTGGTTGAAGTACGCGGCGCGGTTCCACCAGCCGTGCGGAGAGCCGCTGAGGAAGTGCAGCGACCGCAGCATGTCCCACGACCGCGCCGACTCCACCTTGATCACCTCCGCGCCCATATCGGCGAGCAGCCGCGTGCCGGACGGCCCGGCCCAGACCATCGTGAGGTCGAGGATGCGGATGCCGCTGAGCGGCAGGGCGTCGGCGGTCGGAGCTCGGAGGTCGGAAGCGGGTTCGTTGTTGGATGTCGGCATCAAATCACACTCGCTGCGGAGAGCTTCGCGAGATCGCGCCGCGTGAGGCCGAGCAGCTCGCCGTAGACCTCGCCGTTGTGCTGGCCGAGCAGCGGCGCCGGGCGCAACTCGGTCGGGGTAGTGGGCATGCGGGCGCCGGGCACCGGATATCGAAACGTGCCTGCTAACGGGTGCTCGACATCGACGAAGAAATTGCGTGTGTTGAGGTGCTTCGATTCGAGCAGATCGGCGACGGTGTTGACGGGGGAGATCGGCGCGCGGTGCTGGCCCGCGCGCTCCGACGCTTCGGCGCGCGTGACGCCGGCGGCAAAGACGAACATCTGCGCCATCAACTCGTCGTCGTTGCGGAGGCGGGCGCGGTTGTCGATGAAACGCTCGTCGGTCGCCATCCATTCGGCGTCCATGGCCTTGATCAGCTGCGGCCAGTTCTTGGGCATCGCGTGAATGCCGATGTGGCCGTCGATCGCGGGGTAGATGCCCACGGCGGCGGACGCGAAGTTGCCGCGGCGTAGCGTCAGCGCCTCCGACTTCCGGTAGGCGTAGTCGGGCAGGTAGATCTCGAGGATCGCCGCCATCACTTCCTGGCCGGCGATCTCGGCCTGCTGGCCGATGCCGCAAGCGCGCGCGTTCCAGATCGCGGCGAGCGTCGCGCCGAACGCCCATGTGCCGGCCTGGTACAGCGCCTGGTAGCCGCCGCCCTGCAGCGGCTCGCGATCCGGATCGCCGCTGAGGTAGTGCTGGCCGCCGCTGGCGTACGAAGTCAGGTTCGTCGCCAGCCAGTCGGCATACGGGCCGCTCTGCCCGAACGCGGTCACGGATGTCGTGACGATGCGCGCGTTCATGGCCGCGAAATCGTCGTGCGTGAGGCGGAGCCGCTGCGCGTCGGCGGGGCGATAGTCGGTGATGACGGCATCGCACCGCGCGGCGATGCGCAGCGCGAGCGCGCGGCCAGTCGCGGTCGCAACATCAAGCGTGATGCTGCGTTTGCTGGTGTTGAGCCAGAGGAAGAGCGCGCTCTTCTCACGATGCGGCACGCCGCCCGGGAATCGTCCGTGGCCGCGCGATTCGTCGCCGATGCCGGGGCGCTCGATTTTGATGACGTCGGCGCCGTAGCAGGCGAGCAGCTTCGAGCACCACGGCCCGGAGACGCCGGACGTGAGATCGAGGATGCGGAGGCTGGCGAGCGGTGGGGTCACATGGGGTTGCCTGTCGTCGCGTGAACGAATCGCGTCGCGCACGGATAAGGGGCGCACAGCCGTGCGCCCCTACGATATCGCGTGTCGGATTCTGGTGCCGCAGCTACTTCTTCTTTGGTGCGGCCTTCTTCTTGGGAGCAGCCTTCTTTGCTGCGGGCTTCTTCTTGGGAGCAGCTTTCTTGGCTGCGGGCTTCTTCTTGGGAGCAGCTTTCTTGGCTGCGGGCTTCTTCTTGGGAGCGGCCTTCTTGGCTGCGGGCTTCTTCTTGGCGACGGCCTTCTTGGCTGCGGGCTTCTTCTTGGCGACAGCCTTCTTGGCTGCGGGCTTCTTCTTCACGGCCGCCTTCTTGGCCGCTGGCTTCTTCTTGGCGACAGTCTTCTTGGCCGCTGGCTTCTTCTTGGCGACAGTCTTCTTCGCAGCCGACTTCTTCTTCGGCGCGGCCTTCTTGGCTACGACCTTCTTCTTTGCTGCGGGCTTCGCCTTCGCGGCGGCGGCCTTTTTCTTTGGTGCTGCCTTCTTCGCGGCTGGTTTCGCGGCTTTCGGCGCGGCCATGACGGACGCTGGCGCCGGTGGCAGGCCGGGCATCGCCATCTGCGCTTGCGGCACCTCTGCTAATGCGCCGTTCGTGCTTATGGTCGCGATCTGCTCCTCATCCATCAGGGTCGTTGTTTCGTCGTCCATGGTGTGACTCCTTTCGAGGTGGCCGTACGGTTTGATGCTGATCTTGTAGTACTCCAGAACGCGCCAGTCGTCCAGTGATCCTGGTGATATTTTGGCGCTTTTTTCATCCGCCGGTGGTGTAGGTCGCGAACGGCCGTTGCCTCACCTCCGGCCGATCGAGAACTTGCGCCAGGGTGCGGGCTTCGTCGTGCGACGAGCACCTCACCTCCGGCCTGTCTCCTGCGGCGACTCTGCGACCGATAAGCTGGCGTAAGCCGCCAGCGATTCGTGGCATTTCGAGATTTGTGCGGCGCGGGCTGAACGCCCGCGCTCCGACGGATGAACGTCGGTCGCGGCGGCGGTTTGGGAAGGCGGCAAGGTTGCGGTGGCGCCCCCTCGAACGGGTATACTGCGCCAACTTTCGCGAGGAGTGTCATGCAGAATCGGCAGTCGGGCACGGCAGAGCAGTTCATCAATACGCGGTCGATGCACCGTGTATGTCTGCTTGCCATCGGACAGCCGGGGCCTGCCATCGCGAGAACGTAGCCAGAGCAACGCTACCTTCCACGAACGAGCAGGCCCACCAATGCAGTGGGCTTTGTTGTTGTAGCGAAGGTTCACCACGGAGGCGCGAAGGGCGCGGAGGTTCGTTAGGGGAGGTAGCCGGGTCTGAGGCAAGCACTCCTGGTTTGGTGCGAGCGTTCTGCGCGCGGGGAATCCCGACAGAGACGGAGGAGGTGTCGCCGTGATCGAAGGGAAGATGGTGAACTTACGGGCGGCGGAGATGACCGACCTCGAGCGCGACTTCCGCTGGATGAACGACCGCGAGGTCACGGAGCACCTCTCAATGCGCTATCCGCTCTCGCTGGCCGCGGAAGAGGTGTGGATGCGCGAAGGGGCGTCGAAACCGATGGCGTACGGCGCTGAGTTGTTCTTCGCGATCGATACGAAGGACGGCGAGCACATCGGCAATATCAGCTTTCACGAGATGTCGGCCGAGAAGCGCAAAGCGCGACTGGGCATCGTGATCGGCGACAAAGCCTACTGGTCGAAGGGCTACGGCACCGACACGATGCTGACGTTCTTGCGCTTCGCCTTCGACGAGATGAACTTCCACCGCATCGATCTGACGGTCGATGCGGCGAACCTGCGAGCGATCGCTTGCTATCGCAAGTGCGGGTTCGTGGAGGAGGCGCGGATGCGCCAGGCCGGGTTTACGCGCGGCTCGTTCGGCGATCAGTTTGTGATGGGAATACTGCGCCACGAGTTCTACGCGCAGCACGGCACGACGTCAGGCGAGGAGGCAGCGTCATGATCGAAGGCAAACTGGTCAACCTGCGGGCGCGCGAGATGTCGGACCTGGAGCGGATGACGGTCTGGGTGAACGATCGCGAGGTAACGCGCTTCCAGAGCGTGCGATATCCGTGGTCACTGGCGATGGAAGAGGCGTTTTTGCGCGGCCAGACGGCGTCCCCGATCGCGTACAGCAACGTATCCCTCGCCATCGAGACGAAGGATGGCGCGCACATCGGCGGCTGCGGGCTGCACGGCGCATCGCCGGAGAATCGCGCGGCGGAATTGGGGATCATGGTCGGCGACAAGGAGTACTGGTCGAAGGGCTACGGTACCGACGCCGTCGTGACGCTGGTGCGCTTCGGCTTCGACGAGATGAACCTCAACCGCATCGAGTTGCACGTCTACGACTTCAACGAGCGGGCGCAGAAGTCGTACCGCAAGTGCGGCTTCGTCGAGGAGGGCCGCATGCGCGACGCGCACTACGCCGCCGGCGTGTATAGCGATGTCGTCGTGATGGGGCTGCTGCGGGATCAGTGGTTGTCCACAGATTTCACAAATTCTCACAGCTAGATTGGGACGGGAACCACGAAGGACACGAAGGGGCACGAAAGGCTTTATCCACAGATTTCACAGATGGACACAGATTATTTCGGGGCAAGGATTCCGC
>JANXYW010000181.1 GCA_025355835.1 Chloroflexota bacterium | reverse complement strand
TGATCATCTTCGTGTCGGAAGTGCCGCACTACACGCAGCGCTTCGAGCCGTGGCTGCTGCTGGGCACGATGTGTCAGACGGCGATCGTCACGTTCTACGTGCCGGCGATCCGGCCGTGGCTGCTGCCCAAGCTCCGCCAGTACTTCGCGACGCCGGAGAACAACGACGTGCTGGCGCTGGGGCTGATCGACCTGGCGCTCTCGATGCTGGCGGTGTACCTCAGCGGCGGTTGGGGCAGCCCGTACTTTCACTTCGCGCTGACAGCGCTGCTGATCCCGTCGTTCTTTCTGACGTTCCGCGGCGTCGTCGCGCTTGTGGCCGCGTACATGGTGGCGTACATCTTCGGACTCGTCGAGTTCGGCGCGGGCGTCCACGGCGGCTGGAAGGACAGCAACCTCAGCAGCTTCATCGGCGCGCTCATGACGCCGATGCTCGTCGCGCTCGTGCCGAACTATCTTGGCAGCGTGCTGCGCGAGCTGGATGCGGCGCGCAAGGATGCCGTCGAAGCGCTGGGCGACAGCGATCTGCTGTTCCGCGTCGCGCGATCGTTCCTGGAAGGCGGCCGCGTGCTGGACGACGCGCTGCCGAACGTCGTCACCGCGGTGCTCGAATCGTCGCGCTTCGATCGTGCGCTGCTCCTGATCCCCGACGATCCGCAGATCGCGGGCGAGATGCGCGCGTACGGCGCGACGCTGACGGCCGTGCCGGAACTACAGGTGTTCGCGCAGGCGTTCGCGGGCGAGGGTGCCCGCACCAGCGCCGTATCCACGCTGCCCCGATCAGTGCGCGGCGCATTCAGTGACTGCGAGTGGGCGGGCGTGGTACCGCTACGCTCCGCGGCCTCGGTCGAGGGCTGGCTGATCGCCGGGACGCGCATCCGTCCGGCGACGATCTTCCACGAAGTGCGCCTGCTCGACGCGATCGCCGGGCAGGTGGCGCTGGGCGTGCGGAACATCCGGCTGTCCGAGCGCGTGGCGGAGCTAGCGGCCGAGGGCGAGCGCGGCCGCATCGCGCGCGAGATCCACGACGGCATCGCGCAGATGGTGTTCATGCTGACGCTGAGCCTGGAGACGGCGATCGACCGCGTCGGCAGCGATCCGAAGGAGCAGCGGCGGCGCCTGCAAGACCTGACGGCGCTCGCCAAGAACGCGCTGTGGGAAGTGAGGCAGTACATCTTCGATCTGCGGCCGCTGCTCGCGGGTGATGAAGGGCTCGTTGGCGCGGTGCAGGGCCAGGTGAAGGAGTTTCAGGCCGTCTCGAACCTGCCCGTCGAGCTGGCGATCTCTGGCGAGCCGCTGCCGCTGCCGATCGCGACCAGCGCGGCGCTGTATCGCATCGTGCAGGAGGGCCTCGGCAACATCTTTCGGCACGCGCGCGCGTCGCACGTCGAGATTGCGCTGGCGTTCGAGCACGCGGCGGTCGCGCTGTGCATCGCCGACGACGGCGTCGGCATGAGCGAGGGCGAGCCGGGCGGGCGCGTCGGCTTCGGGATGGGCAACCTGCGCCAGCGCGTCGACGACGTCGGCGGTACGCTCGACGTGCGCAGCGAGCCCGGCGAGGGCACGCGCATCAACGTGACGGTGCCGATAGGGAGTGATACATGAAAACGCGCCTGATGATCGTAGACGACCACGAAGTCGTGCGGATGGGGCTGCGCGCTGCGCTCGAGGTCGAGCCGGACTTCACCGTCGTCGCTGAGGCGGGCAACGGCAAAGACGCCATCGAGAAGGCGCGCGCTCACCAGCCCGACATCGTGCTGATGGACGTGCGGATGGACGGCATGGACGGCATCGAGGCCTGCCGCGAGATCCGCAACGAGCTGCCCGCGACGAGAGTGCTGATGCTAACGTCATTCGCCGAGGAAGAAACGGTCGTCGCGGCGGTGCTGGCCGGCGCGGCAGGATACGTGCTGAAGAACGTCGCTCGCGCACGGCTGCTCGAGGCGCTGCGATCCGTCGCGCGCGGTGAATCGCTGCTCGACTCGAAAGTAACGAAGGGTGTGCTGGAGAAGCTCGTCGGAATGAAGCGTCCGGCGGACGATGGCGACGACCTGACGGCGCGCGAGCGCGAAGTCCTGATCCTCATCTCCGAGGGCGCGACGAACAAAGAGATCGCAGCAACGCTCGTCGTCAGCGAGAACACCGCCCGCAACCACGTCAGCCACATTCTCTCGAAGTTAGGGTTCAATCGCCGCAGCGAAGCCGCCGCGTACGCCGCGAAGAAGGGGCTTACGGGCGGGTGAGGGGCTGCCCGCTGAGTAATGCTTCTCACGTTGTCATACCGCCCGAGAACGCCCAAGTGAATGCCGCTTCCGCGAGGAGCCGCCTGGGATCACAATCCACGTTCCGTTCGATTCGTCCTGCTATAGTTATTAAGTGAGGTGAGCAGCGGATGGTAGCCAAGGAACAGCGCCACCACGAGGGGCGGATCGTTAACGATCCACATATCCTGGCCGGCAAGCCGGTTGTGCGCGGCACGCGCATTCCGGTAGGGCTTGTTCTCGATTACCTTGCTAACAACCCGAACTTCAACGATCTTTTCGCCGACTACCCTCGACTGACAATAGACGACGTGAAGGCGTGTCTCGCGTTCGCCCAAGCACTTGTGGAAGAGGGCGGGAAACTCAAAGGCCGAGGCAAGGATCTACCTGCCGCCGCACCCGGCCCATGAAGTTCCTGCTCGATGAGAGCGCTGAGTACCGGATCGCATCCTTCCTCAGAGACCATGGCCACGATGTCACAGCAATAGCCCACGACTATCCGGCTTCTCTCGTCGATGAAGATGTGCTTTCGATCGCACACTCGGAGCAACGCATCGTCATCACCAACGACTCTGACTTCGGAGAGCTAGTCTTCCGCGATCGGCAGCCACACAGCGGCGTGATCCTCTTTCGAATATCAGCGGGAAACACGCCAGCGAAGATCGACGCGTTGCATAAAGCGTTGGCGGCTCATGCTGACCAGCTCGATAACTTCGTCGTCATTGATCATCGAGGTGTAAGGGTGCGAACGCCACCCCGCGGCCGAACCCCGCGTTGACCCTACGACAGGCGCACAATCGAAGTCGCCCGAGCGATGGCTCAGATCCGCGCCGAGAAGCGACGCGACGACGATGCTTCAAAGTCACAGCCTCGAAGCTTGGGTTCAATCGCCGCAGCGAAGCCGCCGCATACGCGGCGAAGAAGGGGCTGGCGGGCGGGTGACTACTGTCGCCGCTACACACCCTTTTCCGCACGCCAGCGCGTGATCCATGGAATGTGGATCGCTTCGTGCGAACTCCGTAGCCCCGATTCGCCGTACAACGAGGCGTCGAGCGCGCGCTCCGTCGCGGACGCAATCGCGTCCAGCAGCCGCTGCCGCGATGTTGCCAGCTCCCAACGCACCTGGTCAATCGACAGGCCGCGCCGCAGGTCGTGCGCCATCACGTTGTGCACCTCGTCCTGTTCGCTCGTCATGCGCCACGCCGACGCGTGGCCAGCGGAGATGCGAATGACTTCGTCCGCGCGAATATCGTCCCACACAGCGATGTGCGCCAGCTGATCTTTGACCGACCACTCGCCGGGCGCCGTTTCGCACAACAGCGCATCGCTCATGCCGTCGATCGCGGCGAGCAGCGCTTCGCGCGTCTGGCGATAGTGCTGAAGGAGTTCTTCTCTGTTTTCCATGGTTCCTTCTTCCTCAATTTGCGATGAGAACATTGGGGCGCGCACCGCGCCAGAACGGGCACCTCACCCCGGCCTTCGGCCACCCCTCGCAACTTCGTGGATAGGGGAGCGTTTGGGACGATTGGCGTGAAAGCGGGCGATCGGTTCGGCGCGAACGTGGGCGCAACCCGTTGCGCCCCTACGGCGTTGGTTCCGCTTCCGCTCCCGAGGCGTCGCCTTCGTGCTGTTTTGCGCCACCCGACTTGTCGATCGTGCGGCCCTGCTTCTCTTCGAGGCGGCCCAGCGCGCGGCCCTTGTCGGGATGCTCGTCCTTGATCAGGCCGTAGATTTCGCGGCCTTCGTGCCCTTCCGGCAGGTGCTCGGTGATCGGAAGACCTTCCGAATTACAGAAGAGTAGTCAATGGCAGTACTTGAACTTCTGCATCTCCTCGCAGGCGCAGATCCAGGTGCTGCTTTTGACCTCTTCCGCCTTATTCTCGTAGAAGTTGCACGGGCAGAGCGGGCGGCCCAGATCGTCGACGTGCTTCGCTAGACCGATGACGAGGAACTCCGTGATCTCGCGCTGCGGGTGGAGGTAGGTGCCGCTCTTCTCCGCGAACTTCGTGACGAAGTTCCACATCTTGTCGATGCTCTTCGGCGAAGCCTGCATGCGGTCGGCGTCGGTGACCTGCTCGACCTGCGGGGACTCGTCGTCTTCCATGCTGCCCATCCTACTACGAACGCCTACGCAGTGCCTGCAGGCGGCGCGCCGTTCTTCAGATAGAACGTCATCGACTGAAGCGAGAGTACGGGGTCGATGTCCTTCACGCGCACGTGCGCCGGGACATGCGCGGCGATCGGCGCGTAGTTGAGGATCGCGCGGACGCCGCACTCCACGAGCGCATCGATCACCTTCTGCGCCGCTGCGGCCGGCGTCGCAACGATGCCGATATCGACCGGGCGGCCAGCCAACGACTCGCGTATCTGCTCGACGGGCTTGACGATGAGGTCATCGACCTTCTGGCCGATGACTGCCGGGTCGGCATCGAACGCCTCGATGATGCGGAAGCCCTGCGGCGCGAAGCCTCCGTAGCTCAACACGGCGCGCCCGAGCTGGCCGACTCCGACGACAACCATCGTCCACTTGCGGTCGAGTCCGAGGATCTGGTGTAGCTCTTCCATGAGGCGGCGGACGTTGTAGCCGCGGCCCTGCTTGCCGAAGCGACCGAAGTAGCTGAGGTCCTTGCGAATCTGCGCCGGCGTCACGCCGAGCTGCGTCCCCAGCTCCTGCGAGCTGACGACTTCGCGCCCGCTACGCTCCAGCGCAGCCAACGCGCGGGCGTAGACGGGAAGCCGGTCGATGACGACGTCGGGAATCTCTAAGGGCATCAGGCTCCATGCGCGGCCCGCCCGGGGTGGAAATGGGCCCGATTGCGCAATTTGGCGCAATGTAGCACCGACCTTCGGAACGGTCAACGCGCGCGAGGCGGGCAATACCACCCCGTAGCGTGGACTTCAGTCCGCGCGGCGTTTGGAGCGGCACTTCTGGTCGCTCCTAGCGATCGACCGGCTGGATGACAAACGGCCACCGCACGGCTCGCGAGGGATCTACAGCTTCAGAGCCAGGATGTCGCGGTAGATGTCGCCGTTGGCTTTGACATGCATCCGGATGCCGATGATGCGGACTTTGAGGCGCTCCGGCTCATCGTCGAAGAACAGCTCATCGCCCTTTTCAAAGCGATATTCGCTGGCGAGCGTCGCCAGCCGGCGGCCCTTTTGGGGCGTGAACGGGTCGGATTCGAAGATCTCGGTCTTCATGGGTATGACCTCGCATCGGCATCTGGGCGGCGACAATTGGACTATCGTAGGCCATCGCAGTGGACGCGGGCAAACGCT
>JANXYW010000139.1 GCA_025355835.1 Chloroflexota bacterium | reverse complement strand
GCTGTTGCGGAGCTGCGCGACAGCTTCGTCGAGATCGGCGAACGTCCACGTAAAACGATGCTCGACGACTTCGACATCGGCCTGGATGCCGATCTGCGCGAGCAATCCGACGAGATCGAGATGCGAGGGCTGCGCCTCGAGTGCGACGCTGCGGAACTCACTCCACAGCCCCAGATCGGTCGGCAGCGGATCGACACGCAGGTAGACGTACACGCGCCGCTTCGCCGACGCCTCCAGTTTGCGGATGAACGGCTCGGGATCCGCGATCGGGTACAGCACGTGCGAGCACAACACGACATCAGCGGGTTCGACTTCCGCCTCCATCCAGCCCGACGCGATCGTCTCGACGTTCGTGAGCTTCTGCGTTTCGACATCCTCACGCAGCAGCCCAAGCATGGCAGGCGACGGATCGACCGCGACGACCCGCGCGACATGCGGCGCAATCGCGAGCGTGTGGCGACCGGTGCCCGCACCGACATCCAGCGCCGTGGTCTCCGACGTGACGTCGCGCAGCACGCGCAACAGAAACGGATCCTCGTCGGCGCGATCGTGCAGCGCCTGGCGATACGTCTTGGCGCGCTTGCCCCAGTAGTCGGCGTTATTGATGCCGGCGGCCGCGTACGCCGTGTCCATCTGCACCCGCCGCCGCTCGACGATGTCGTGCCACCGGCGAACGAAGTCCACCGGCGCAATCTCCGGCGGCAGCGCGGAATCAGTCGGCAGCATCGGCAGCCGTTTCTTCGCCGATCAGATCCGTGACGTCGAACTGCATCTCGCCCATGCCCGTGACCACGAACCCCATACCGATTTTATGTTTGCCGTCGGCGAGCGTCCTGCCATCGATGCTGATCGTTACGGCCTTGTTGAGCCCGAGCGTCATCGGCCGCGCGGCAGAGACATCGACGAAGCGCATCGTTTCGCCATCCACGGTGAACGCCGCCGCTTCCACAGGCAGCGTCTCGCCATCGATAGAGATCGGCAGCACCTGCTCGGCGTAGCCAGAGCCGAGGCCGTTCATCAGATCGAACGCGAAGCCGCCATCATGGTTGCGAAGGCTGCCCTTCACGTAGAGCCTGCGGAGCAAAAACGCCGGAACTTCCACCTGTCATCCCCTCACCGGGCGCACAGCCGTGCGCCGTTACCGACCCCGATGCGTGCGATCGTGCATCACCGCATCGGCTATGGTTTGAAGCCCTTCATCATGCGGTACACCAGCTGCTCAGCGCTAACGACCGCCGACGGTAATTCGTGCGCAGCGCCGAGTTGCATGCTCAGCAGTCGCACCCTCGCGACGCGTTCGGCCAGATCGACGACTGCCACTGCCTCTTCGAGATCGCTGCCGACGCCGAGCAAGCCGTGATGTTTGAGCAGCACAGCGGCGCGATCGCCGAGCGCCGCAACAGCGTTGTCGGCGAGCCGCTGGCTGGCAGACGCGCCGTATTCGGCGACGGCGACCGCGCCGCCGAGTATCACCACCTGCTCATCGAGCACGCACGGAATCGGCTGCGCCGCGACCGCAAACGCACTGGCGTACACCGAATGCGTGTGGATGACCGCGCCCACATCCGGGCGAGCGGCGTAGACCGCCATATGCGCCAGCGATTCGCTGGACGGGATGCCATCGCCAACCACCGGATCGATCTCGGCATCGACGACGAGCACATCATCGATGCCGAAGCGGTGATAGGGCACGCGACTGGCCGTCACGGCGAAGAGCTCGACGTTCGGCGTCGCGATGCGGCGGCTGACGTTGCCGCTTGCGCCGGAAACGAGGCCTGCGGCCACGATGCGTTTGACCGCATCAAGCACCTGCTGTCGTTCCTCCAGAAAGTCGTTGCTCACGCGCCCGCCATTCGTTCGAATCCATCGCTCATGGCGCACCAGCGCGCATAGTAATCCTCGTAGTCCGCCGACGCGCGCGCGCCCGGCTCGATGATGCTGCCGCCGCCCGGCATCGCCGCCTGCGCCGCCGCGAGCGACGGATGTAGACCGACGGCAACGGCAGCGAGCACGGCCGCGCCCACCGCCGAGGTCTCGGGCGATGCGGCAACGGGCACAGGTCGATCGATCACGTCAGCGACGATCTGTGTGAAGACAGTGCTGCGCGACATACCACCGCCGATCGCCAACGACGGGATCAGAGTGCCGCTGACCAACTCCAACTGCTCGACGTTCGCGCGGATCGCGTACGCCGTCGCCTCCAGCACCGAGCGCAACACGTGCGATCGCTCCGGCGCGGACATCACCAGCGGTAGCGGCAACGTGATACCGCCGACGCCGGCGTTCATCGCGGACGCGCGCATCACGCGCGGCCCGAGCACCGCCATCGTGTCGCCAGAACCAACCGGCGCCATCGCGGCGACATCGGCGGCCTCGGCCGCGGTGCATCCCAGCATCGTGCAGATCCAGTCCCAGGCGCGGCCGGTTTCGCCCGCGTTCGATTCGAGTATCCATCGATTGAGGACGACGTGCACGCCCGTCCACGTGCGCATCTCGGGATCGAAGATCGGGCGGCCCGTGACGAGCTGCACGGGCGCGCTCCATCCCGCTGGAATCCCCGCCGATCCCGGCTCGATGACGCCCATGCCGACGAGTGCGCACTGCGTGTCGGCGCCAGCAAGCACTACGGGCCTTCCAGCAAGCCCGCCGCTTTGGACGGCGCCGCAGATCGAGCCATCGGCCAGTATCTGCGGCACGACCCCGGTACCAACACCGAGCCGCGCAAGCAGATCGGTTGGCACGACGCCCGCCACATCGAGAAGTCCGTTCTCCAACGCGAGGCTACGGCTCATATACGGAACGCCGGTAGCGAGCACGGCCAGCCAATCGACGAGCGGCAGCACGTGCGCGACGCGTTCTGCCACAGCGGGGCGATGCATCCGCAGCCACGCGAGCTTCGCCGGTACCTGCATCAGCGATGGCAGATGCCCCGTGACGGCGTACACCTCGCCACCGTACGCAGCATCGATCGTGATGCCTTCCGCCGACGCGCGCGCGTCGATGTTCGGCGACGCAAAGATCGCGTCACCGGAATCGTCGATGAACGCAATGCCTTCACGCTGCCCGGTGAACGCGATCGCTGCAATCGTTGCGCGAATCGGCGACGCTGCGGCCAGCAATCGTTCGAGCGCGCGCTGCATCTCGGCGACGTCGAACTCTCGCCCGAACGGTGCCGCATCAGCCGGTACGAACATCGGCCAGGACTCCGTCGCGATCGGCATGACCTTCCCGTCCGCACGAACAGCCAGAGCGCGAAGTGCGCTAGTACCAGCATCGATCACGAGGACGGTGTCAGCGGGCACGGGCGTACTCCGGGTTGACGACGTGCCGCAGCGGTTTGCCGGCGAGCAGTCGCCCAACTTCGTCCACCATCATGCGCGAATGCCGCTCGATCGTCTCCGCCGTTGCGCCGCCAATGTGCGGCGTCAGGATCAGGTTTGGCGCGGCGAGCAGCGGGCTCATCAGAGGCAGCGGCTGCCCGGCAAACACATCGAGTGCTGCACCAGCGATCGTGCCGGACGCCAGCGCTTCGACGAGCGCTACCGGATCGACGACGGCGCCGCCGCTCGTGTTGATGAGAAATGCGCCGCGCTTCATACGCGCCAGAAAACGCGCATCGACGAGATGGCTCGTCGCGTGGCCGTCGGGCACATGCAACGTGACGAAGTCCGACGTCTTCGCGATCGCAACGAGGGCCGCCGGACGCGCTCCAAGCGCCCGAATCTGCCTCTCTGGCACGAACGGATCGTGCACGAGCACGCGCGCGCCCAGCGCGACGCACAAGCGCGCCACCTCCCGGCCAATCTGCCCGAACCCAACCACGCCGACGGTCGATGCGGCGATTTCGCGCCCTCGAAAGCGGCGGTAGCCCGCGGACGGATCACGCCACTCGCGCGCCGCGACGAAAGCATGTGCTTGCGGAATCTGCCGGGAGAGCGAGAGCATCAAGCCGAGCGTCATCTCGGCGACGGCGTTCGTGTTGCGTCCGCGGGCATGTGTGACGGCGACGCCGTGTGCGGTCGCGCTGGCGATATCAACCTGGTTGAGCGCATTGCGACAAACGCCGACGAGCCGCAACGGCGTTGCAGCGGCGAACACTTCCTCGAACACGAAGTCCGCCTCGACGATGAGTACGCCGACATCGTCGGCCGCGAGGCGCGCGCCCAACTCGTCCGGGTCTTGCAGCCGGTTCGTGTCGGTCCAACTCTCGTAGTCGACCGGCATGAGACGCCGCAAGCGCGCGAGTTGGCGATCTGAGAACGGGGCGAGAACAAGCGCGCGCACGGCAACGGCCTCCGAAGCGCCACGATATCACGCACGTTGTCGAGAGGGATGATTCAGCGAGCGGCGGCCTGTCGGCCTTCGGACGCTGCAGCGGCTTCGAGCGGTGCCAGGAGCGCTTCGACCAGCTCGGCCGGCGTCATCGCCTTGCCACCTGGCGAGCCGATGGCGATCTGGACGGCGTAACCATCGTGCGCGGCGAGCGCGACCGCGGCCGCATCTTCAGCAGACTGCAACTGCATCACGCCAGCCGAGGCAGCCGTGGCGAACGTGTCGGTAAGCGTCTTGCGCCAACCGGCGTACGCCTGCGTCAATCGCTTGCTCACTTCGGGATTGCGGACTGCTTGCGCCCAGAACTCCAACAGCACGCCCGGCCACTGAGGCACATCGGCGTACGACATGAAGTTCGCGAGTGCCTCGTGCAGGACTTCGCGAGGGTTCGCGTCCATTTCGCCGCCCTGCGCCAGTACGACGCTGCGGCCTTCTGTCCAGACCCGCAGCAACTCAAGAAGAATGTCGTCCTTGGTGGAGAAGTGGAAGTAGTACGCGCCTTTCGAGTATCCCGCCGCCTGCGAAATGTCGTCGACCGTCGCGTGCTCGTACCCGCTCGTCGAGAAGAGTTGCAGCGCCGCTTCGATGAGCTTGGCGCGCGTGAGCTTCCGCTGCTCGAACCGATCCAGACTTGTTCTTGGCATAACCCTCACCAGCTCTAGTATCGGCAGGAAGTACCCCCTTCCGACGCCTTAGTATGCACGAGCCTCCCATCTTTGCCAATACCAATTTGACAAGCGTGTGCGTGCCGAGCCGCCCAGGCCGCGCGAAAATCTCTTGAAGAAAGTCCCATAGAGCTGAAACAAAACCCGGCAGCGCTCGTTATGGGTCTGTAGGCGCGCCGAATGATCCGGCAACCGAGCGCAGCCAAGATGGCACCCAGGTACGTTCAGAGGCACCGAACAGGCAAACTCGCCGCAAGGCGGGGACGCAACGCCACGGATCCACGACGCTTCGCGGACAGCCGGGCTACCGAAGACCTGGAGCCCCGCCGGCTTCGAACGTTTTCGACGCGTACTATGCCGCCTGTCGTTCCACCTCTGGACAGGCGGCATTTTTGCGTTCGAAAGAGGTGGCCGATGCGCTCACAGGTACGCCAGGAGATGATTACCCGGCACATGCCACTGGTGGCATTCGTCGTCAGCCGCATGTCGACCGACAACCAGAAGACGCTTGGCCTCGATCGCGAGGACGCCCTGGCGTACGGCATCGAGGGACTGATTCAGTCCGTCGATGCGTTCGACGAAACACGCGGCACAAGCTTCGCCAGCTTCGCCGTCCGGCGCATTCGCGGCTCGATTCTCGACGCGATCCGCAAGGCGGATCCGCTGCCCCGCTCGCTTCGCAAGAGCACGCGCGAAGTCGAGCAGATATCGCAGGAACTTTCCGCCGCGCTCGGACGCTGGCCAACACCGAAGGAGATCGCCTTCCGCATGGGCATCCCCATCGAGCAACTCAACGGCATCCAGCGCCACGCCGGCTCGAAGTTCATCTCGCTCGAGCACGCGCTGCAGGATCGCGGCGGCGAGAGCGCGCCGTCGTTCGATCCGGCCGATGACGACGAGACGGGCGATCCCGCGAAGGCGGCCGACCACAACGCCTCGCTGATGCTCCTTGACGAAGCTTTGCACCATCTAAGCGCCCGCGACCGGGCGATTCTGCGGCTGCGCTATGCAGACGCGAAGCCGTTCCACGAAATAGGCCAAATGATGGGCCTGTCCGAGTCCCGTGTCTGCCAGCTTCACAAGCGCATCCTTTCGGTGCTGAAGCGGCAGATCAATGCCCAACTGGAGGAAGCGGCCTAGCTTCGCTACGGCGGAGGCTGAATACGGCCGATATTCTCCTAGGCCTCCCGGGTTGAGGTCGCATTTCGCGGGCGGGAACCATGCTCAACGAGCCGATGGACACGCTGCCGCTGCAACCGGACGCCACTCAGGAGGAGCCCGCCGCAGCCGCTTCGCCCGAAGGCAACATCACCGTCTTCCCAGTCGCGACCGAGCCGGACCAGGGCGAGCGCCTTCCGGGCCTTGCGCTGGCCTACGTGTTCGCGGTCTTCCTCGCCGGGCTGGTCTCGCTGGCCGTATTCGCCCCGAAGCTCGATACCACAGATATGGGCGGGTTCGTCGTGCTGGCATTGCTGGCCGTGGCCTTCGGCCGGACCCGTGTGCCCATTTACGGCGATACGAGCGTTTCCATCGGCATGGTCGGTGACTTCGCGATCGCCTTTCTGTACGGCCCCGCCGGTGCGGTGATCGTCAGTCCTTTCGCCGCGATAGCCACGGACCTGGGCGTCGGCGCATGGTACAAGCGACTGTTCAACGTGGGATCGTTCATCGTCGTCAATGTCGTAGTCGCCTACGTAATCCAATCGTTGGTGGGCATCGTCGGTCCGGGGTTGGCCGTCAACGGATGGCTCATCCCGATTGCGCTCGGCGGCGTCGTCGTCTACTACCTGCTGAACATCAGCCTCGTCACCTTCGCGGTCGGTCTCTCGACGAAGACATCCCTCCTGGAAGTCTGGCGCGAGAAGTTCGAATGGCTGCTTCCTCACTATGTCGTGTTCGGGCTGCTCGGCCTCGCTCTCGCGCTGGGCTACCAGGGCATCGGATACTTCGGCATCCTCGCCTTCGCGGCGCCGCCGCTGATGATGCGCTTCTCTATGAAGCAGTACGTCGACAAGACGGCGGAGAATGTCGATGAGTTGAAGAAACGCAACAGAAGTCTGCAAGAGGCCAACCGCGAAGTGCTGGGCATGGCCGACCAGCTTCGCGAAACGTACGACGGCACGCTGGAGGCCCTGGTGTCAGCGCTCGACGCCCGTGACCGTGAAACGAAGGGGCACTCCATCCGTGTCGCGAAGTACATGATGGAGATTGCGTACTACATGGGCATCCAGCCCGGCACCGAGGAGTGGGTCGACATGCAGCGCGGCGGACTGCTGCACGATATCGGCAAGATCGGCGTGTCGGACTCTATCCTGCACAAGCCGGGACCGCTCACCGATGACGAGTGGGTCGACATGAAGCGCCATCCGAAGATCGGTCACGACATGATCAAGGAAATCGGCTTCCTGTCCGGAGCCGCGGTCCTCATCATGGCTCACCACGAGCGGTTCGACGGCAAGGGGTACCCGAACGGTCTCGCGACGGACGACATCCCTATCGGCTCGCGCATCTTCGTGCTCGCGGACACCTTTGACGCCATGACGTCGGATCGCCCCTACCGGGCGGCGCTGTCCGTCGATGCTTCCCGCGAAGAGATGATCAGCTGTAGCGGCACGCAATTCGACCCACAGTGCGTGCAGGCATTCCTGCTCGCGTTCGACAAGATCGTCGAGATCCGGTTCGCCGAACGCGAAGAGCCGAGCGAATTCCACGCGGCAGCCGCCCCGCGACAAGCCGCCGCCTAGGACTCCACAACTTCGGCCCAGCAGCGCCAATCGTCGCTTCGACGTGACCACACGCAAAATGAAAAGGCTCCTCAGAACTGAGGAGCCTTTTCACCGTCCTTGCGGACGCACGGGTTTTACCAAGAAACGCGAAACGTCATTTTCACATCCTCCTTGACCGAATACTGCATCGATGCCCCTGAGATGTCGGCAGGCAATACCGACTCGTCGGTATCTTTATACGCCTTCCGGCTGCCCTCTGTCAACGGCCATTGGCAGGCGAATGAAAGAAAGATCATGTCAATTTCGGGGCGGAAGCCCATGCAGCGAAGCAGGCTTACGGCCGAACGTCCACATGAGACTGATGACGAAGCACAACCGCCAGACGCTACGTTCGCAG
>JANXYW010000107.1 GCA_025355835.1 Chloroflexota bacterium | reverse complement strand
GATCATGATCGACACGACGGATCCGGTCGCGCTTGAGCGATCGCTGACGTACTGCCAGGGCAAGTCGATCATCAACTCGATCAACCTCGAAGACGGGCTGGAGAAGTTCGAGCGCGTGACACCGCTGGCGCGCATGTACGGTGCGGCGCTCGTCGTCGGCTGCATCGACGAGGACAAAGAGCAGGCGCAGGCGATCACGCGCGAACGCAAAGTAGCTATCGCCCAACGATCGTGGAAGCTGCTGACGGAAGACTACGGCATTCGCGCGGGCGACATCATCTTCGACCCGCTGGTGTTCCCGTGCGCGACGGGCGACAAGAACTACGTCGCCTGCGCCGTCGAGACGATCGAGGGCATCCGGCTGATCAAAGAGGCGCTGCCGGATGCGAAGACGATCCTCGGCATCAGTAATGTGTCCTTTGGTCTGCCCGAAGCCGGGCGCGAAGTGCTGAATTCGGTGTTCCTGTATCACTGCACGAAGGCCGGACTTGATCTGGCGATCGTCAACAGCGAGAAGCTCGAACGATACGCATCGATTCCGGACGACGAGCGGAAGCTTGCGGAAGACCTGCTGTGGAACCGGGGCGACGATCCGGTTGCGGCATTCGCGGCGCACTTCCGCGGTGCGCAGTCGCGCGTGAAGAAAGACGTCTCGCTGCTACCGCTGGACGAGCGGCTGGCGAACTGCATCGTCGAAGGCACAAAAGAGGGCCTCGTTGCCGACCTCGAGCTGAAGCGCGCGGAATCGACGCCGCTGGAGATCATCAACGGCCCGCTGATGAAGGGTATGGAGGAGGTCGGCCGGCTGTTCAACGCGAACGAGCTGATCGTTGCGGAGGTGCTGCAGAGCGCCGAGGCGATGAAGGCTGCTGTCACGCACCTGGAGCAGTACATGGAGAAGGCCGAGTCGAGCACGCGCGGCAAGGTGCTGCTGGCGACCGTCAAGGGCGACGTGCACGACATCGGCAAGAACCTGGTCGACATCATCCTGTCGAACAACGGCTATCGCGTCATCAACCTCGGCATCAAGATTCCGCCGGAGGTGCTGATTGAGGCCGTGCACCAGCACCAGCCGGATGCCATCGGCCTCTCGGGGCTGCTGGTGAAGTCGGCCCAGCAGATGGTGATCACCGCGGGCGACCTGCGGACGGCGGGCATCGACAAGCCGCTGCTCGTCGGCGGTGCGGCGCTGTCCGATCGCTTCACGCGCGGCAAGATCGCGCCGGCGTACGATGCGACGGTGGTGTACTGCAACGACGCGATGAACGGCCTCGACACGCTGAATAAACTGATGGATCCGGACGCGCGCGCGCAGCTCGAAGCGGAGCTGATCGAGCGGCCGCTAACCGAGAAGATGCGCACACCGCAGGAAGAATTGCCGCCGGAGACGGAGGAGCGCAGCGCGCGCATCCGCATAGACGTGCCCACGCTGCCCGTGCCGGATCTGGATCGCCACGTCGAAACGATCGCCGATCTCGACGAGATCTGGAGCTACATCAACCCGCAGATGCTCTTCGGCCGCCACCTGGGCTTTCGCGGCCGCTTCACCGACGCGCTCGCCGCCGGCGACGTGAAGGCGCTCGAACTGGAGCGCAACGTCGAGAAAGTGAAGGCGGAAGCGCGCAAGAAGATGACCGCGAAGGCGGTGTGGCAGTTCTTCGAGGCGGAGCCCGACGGCAACAAGCTGCACATCTTCGAGCCGGGCGAAGTCGTGCCAGTCGAGACGTTCCTGTTCCCTCGCCAGCGCAAAGCGGACGGCATGGCGCTGAGCGATCTGGTGCTGCCGCCGGAGCGCGACGCGCGCGGTCGGGCGATCACGCGCGATCACGTCGCGATGTTCGTGACGACGGCGGGCGCTGGCATCCGCGAGCTTGCGGAAGAAGCGAAGCTGGCGGGCGAGTACCTGCGCTCGTACGCGCTGATGGCGCTCGCACTGGAGACGGCGGAAGCGACAGCGGAGTGGGTGCACGCCCGCATCCGCACGCTCTGGGGCTTCCCGGATCCGGCGGATTTGGCGCGGAAGGAGCTGTTCCAGGCACACTATCGCGGCAAGCGCTACTCGTTCGGCTATCCCGCGTGTCCCGATCTCGATCAGCAAGCGGGCCTCTTCCGGCTGCTCCGTCCGGCCGAAGTCGGCGTCGACCTCACCGAAGGCTTCATGATGGAGCCCGAGGCGTCGGTATCGGCGCTCGTCTTCGCGCACCCGGACGCCGCGTACTTCGGTACGGGCCCGGGGGGTGAGGATGCCGAAGCATAGCGAGCCATTTGCAGGCTTGTGAGAGCTTATGATAACGTATGAGTACGTATGATCACTCATGAGGCAGCCGAATCTGAATACTGCACGATCGCGGAGGCGGCGCAGCTTCTGCGCGTGAGCAAACCTACGGTTGCGCGGTGGATCGACTCCGGGCGCCTTCCGGCGGTGCGGAGAGGGCCGCGCGCCATCCGAATTCGGCGGGCAGATCTCGGCATGGTAACGCAGCCCGTCCGTCCTCGACGTCCCATGACCCTTGCAGAGCTGGAGCCGTACATCATCCATCGGGGAGATCCGACCAGATCCCCAGCAGAGGTGATGGCGAGCATTCGCGCCATCAACAAACGAATCCTCGCGCGCCGCGGCGGGAAGCTCCTCGAGCCGTCCTTACCCCTGATTCATGAGGCGAGGAGAGAGCGCGACGCGCGCCTCTGAGTCGCTAACCTGCGTCGACGCGAGCGTCGTCGCGAAGTGGCTGGTCGATGAGATCGATTCGGCGCGATCATTCTTGTTGTATGAACACATTGCGGAGAGCGGCGGCATCTTTGTGGCCCCCGAATACCTCCTGGCCGAAGTGTCGAGCGCCATCTACAAGCGGGTTCGGCTTGGCAGTTTGAGCCTGGATGATGCACTGCCACTCATCGACGAGGCTGAGGCGCTCGCGGTCGTGATCATGTCGCCTTCCGGAATTCACAGACGTGCGTTCGAGATAGCGGCCCAGTTCGACCTCAAGTGGATCTATGACGCGTTCTACGTCGCGCTGGCGGAGATCGTCGCGTGCGATCTGTGGACGGCCGATGAGGCATTGCACGCCGCAGTCAGCGGCGCGCACACAAACGTGCGGCTGCTGTCGGAGTACCCGCTCGCGCGAACGTCTGCCTGAAGGATCACGATGCCCATCCGCGCCGTGCTGTTCGATGTCGGTGGGCCGATGAATACCGAGATCGAGCATGAACGGCGCGTCGATGCCGCGATCCGCGCAGCGCTCGTACGCGAGGGTGTTCCGGTCAACGAGAAGGAGTACACGGCGGCCTGCGCGTGGGCGGTCGAGCACTTCGCGCCGGATGCGCACACGGCGATCATCTGGCGGCTCACACACGGTCACATGGAGACATCGCCTCGCGTGTACGCCGCCTTCCGCGCAGCGATGCACGACTCGCCGGCGTTCGAGTTGCGTCCGGGCATCGCCGATGTGATCGCGTGGTTACACGAGCGCGGGCTGCGCTTGGGGCTCGCGGCGAATCAGCCGCACGCGACGCTGGCGGTGCTCGACGAGCACGGCATCGGTCAGTACTTCCACCATCGCGAGGTGTCCGGTACGCACGGCTTCCACAAGCCTGACGTGCGGCTGTTCTTGCGCTGTTGCGAGGATCTCGGCGTCGCGCCGGAAGAGTGCGTCATGGTGGGCGACCGTATCGACAACGACGTCGCGCCGGCGCGGACGTTAGG
Source organism: Chloroflexota bacterium (assembly GCA_025355835.1). Taxonomy (GTDB): domain Bacteria; phylum Chloroflexota; class Dehalococcoidia; order DSTF01; family JACRBR01; genus JANXYW01. The sequence goes on along the minus strand of JANXYW010000107.1, from coordinate 6,799 downwards.
GATGCATACGGTGCTCTACCGGACGGGGCGGCACGCCGCACAGCAGCCGCGCTCGGCCGATGAAGTGCCGGACGCGGAGGTGCGCAATGTCGCGGGGCTGCGCGCGGTGCTGGAGATGATGCTGAACCACTCTACAGACGTCGGGAGCGAGCATCACCTTCCGTAGCGCGGGCTTTTCAGCCCGCGCGATGCTCGAGTCCAGCACGATCCGCAGAGAGCAGCGCATGGGGCCTTCCGGCGCGTCTCGCGCGACGTGCGCGATAGCGGAGACCGCGCGGGCTGGAAAGCCCACGCTACAGCTTTATCAAACGCTCCCCTTTCTCGCTGCCCGCGAGAGCTACAATGGCCGCAGCCAGATTCGGATTCGACGACTCGAACGAGTTGACATGAATCAGAACAAACGTCCTTGACAGTGCCCGGGCCGGGCCGTATGATGGCCCGGTTATAGAGCGTATGTTCTAAGTCTGGCAGGAGGCTTGGCGTGGCAAAGAATACAGAGAAGTCGCAGCCCCACGAACGTTCGTCGGAGATGAGCGCAGCAAAGAAGGATCAGGCGCTCATCGATGCGCTGGCCGATATCGAGAAGCGATACGGTCGCGGCGCCATCATGAAGCTGGGCGATGCGAAGGACTTCGAGGTTGAAGTGATCTCGACGGGTTCGCTCGCGATCGATCTGGCGCTGGGCGTCGGTGGGTTGCCGCGCGGGCGCATCACCGAGATCTATGGCCCGGAAGGCGCCGGCAAGTCGACGCTGGCGTATCACGTCGTTGCATCGGCGCAGAAGGCGGGCGGCGTCGCGGCGTACATCGACGTGGAGCACGCGCTCGACAAGGATCACGCGGAGTCGTGCGGGATCGACGTCGCCGAGTTGCTGATCTCGCAGCCGGATACGGGCGAGCAAGCGCTGGAGATCTGCGACGCGCTGGTGCGCAGCAACGCCGTCGACGTCATCGTTGTCGATAGCGTCGCGGCGCTCGTGCCGCGGGCGGAGATCGAGGGCGAGATGGGCGATTCGCTGCCGGGCTTGCAGGCGCGGCTGATGTCGCAGGCGCTGCGGAAGCTGACGGCCGTAATCTCGAAGTCGCGCGCGACGGTGATCTTCATCAACCAGCTGCGGGAGAAGATCGGCATCGTGTTCGGCAACCCGGAGACGACGCCGGGCGGACGCGCGCTGAAGTTCTACAGTTCGGTGCGCATCGAGCTGCGTCGGACGGAATCGCTGAAGCAGGGCACCGACATCATCGGCAACCGTGTGCGAGCGAAGATCGTCAAAAACAAAGTCGCGGCGCCGTTCCGGACGGCGGAGTTCGACATTCTTTTCAGCGGCAAGCACCGCGGCATCAGCCGTGAGGGCGACATCGTCGACTTGGGTGTCGACGGGACGATCCTCAAGAAGATGGGTGCGTTTTTCAGCTACGGCGAGCTGCGACTCGGCCAGGGCCGCGAAGCCGCGAAGGAGTATCTGCGCCAGAATCCGGAGCTGGCTCAGGAGATCGAGGGATTGATCATCGCCGGCATACCGTCGTCGCGACCGGAGCTGAGCACGAACGGCCACAAGGCAGCAGTTGCGGTTGCCGAGCCGGAAGAGTCGGAATAGGCGGCGCAGCGCAGATCGTGAAGCAGTCACGCCAACTGCTGGACGTATTTCGGTGTTGGCGGAGGTGGAATTATGGAGTGGTGTTGCATTTGTGGGCGACCAACGCTACGGATTCATGCGGCGGCTGAATCCCACGTGATTCTGGGTGGTATCGCTGGGCGAGAAGTCGTGCGTACGTCGGAATGCTCAAGCTGCGCCGCCTTCTTGGTGACACTTGAAGATCGATCGGCGAACCTCTACTTCGGAAAGTTTTCGAGCCGAAGCGCCGTTTCCGCCACAGACCTAGCGCGGCTCCCGCTCGCGATGTCTCGATTTCGATGATTGTGGCCCGCGTGGCGACTCTTGGATTTGCTGAGGAAGGGGCGCACAGTACGTGCGCCCCTTGTGTTGTCCCGAGCTCGGTGCACGACCGGGGAGTGGGGACGGAGCTAAAGCTGTCTCCTGCGGCGACTTGCGAGCGTCCCTACGAGAGCGATTCGCGTGTAGCGCTGCCGCCCGGAGCAGTGTCATGATCATCACCGCGGTCGAGTCGACGCGGAAGCGGCGCGGGCGCGTGGATGTGTACGTCGATGGTGTGGTGGCGTTCGATGTGGCCCGCGCGACGGCGGCGGCGCGGGGGCTGCGACCAGGCGTGGACATCGACGGCGTCGAGATCGAGACGATCGTTGCGGCCGACCGGCGGCGCGCGGCGCTGGAGATCGCGGCGGCGATGCTGGCGCGGCGGCCGCACAGCGAGCGCGAGGTGCGACGGCGTTTGGCGTTGCGGCAGTTCGAGGCGGCGCTCATCGACGAGACGGTGGCGCGGCTGCGCGAGCTGCGGCTGCTTGACGACGCGGAGTTTGCGCGCGCGTGGACAGAATCGCGCGATCGGAGCAGCCCGCGTGGGCGGCGGCTGATCGTGCAGGAGCTGCGCACGGCCGGTGTTGCTGCGCCGACCGCCGTCGAGGCGGCGAGTGCGGTTTCGGAGGACGAGGCGGCGTATCGTGTGGGGGAGAAGAAGTCTCGAGCGCTCGTCTCGTGTGAGTATCGCGCGTTCCGCGACAAGCTGGGTTCGCACCTGCAGCGCCGCGGCTTCGGATGGGATGTCGCGCGCACGACGGTCGAACGCTGCTGGCGAGAACTCGAGAGTGGCCGCACGGACGGCGCTGATTCTGATGACGGTGGCGGGTTCGAGCCTGCGTGATGCTCGCCGGATCGCAGTGCGGTAGGCTGAAATGATGAGCATGCGCCCCGCACTCCGCATCATTCCGCTGCTGCTGGTCGCCGTCGCGCTGGCCGCCGCCTGTTCGAGCGGCGGCGGCGCGTCGAAGACACCGGTTGCGTCTCGCGCGGCGGGTTCTTCGACGCCGGGCGCGACCGGCACGCCGAGCGGGGCATCGGCGCAGAGCGCGATTGGCGGCAAGCCGGCGAGCGGTTCGGGCTCGCTGATCATCGCGACGCTGACCGGGATGGTCGAATACAGCATCAAGAACGGCACGCAGAAGTCGCTGATTAAGCCCGATACCGACAACACGTTCATTCTCGACCCGGCGATTTCTCCCGATGGCAAGCGCCTGGTCTACATCGTGCAGCCGCCACCGCACATCGATGACGGGAAGTACGACGCGGGGAGCGACTTGTGGGTGGCGAATCGCAACGGCAGTGATCCGCACGTAGTGTTCACGCACGCTCAGCCAAACCAGTTGGTCCGATTCCCGCAGTGGCAAGACAACGACACCATTCTCGTCGTGGTGCAAGAGATTGGGCTGCAGAACGGCGTCACGACGGTGTCATACAATCTCGAACGCATCCCGGCGGCAGGCGGCGAGCGGACGAAGGTGGTGAAGGACGTATTAGCGTTCGGGCTGTCGCCGGACGGGTCGAGGGTCGCGTATGCACGGCTGGCGCCGCAGACCGGCGAGACGTTCGACGCCGTCGACGTGACTGGTACGAATGGGGTGACGCTGATCGGTACGGACGCGAACCTTGCCCCATTCAACGTGCCGCGCTACTCGCCCGACGGCAAGAAGATCGCATTCTCGTCCGCCGACCAAACCGGAGCGCGCGGCCCATCGCCCGAATACGTGTCATCGGCACCGTTGATCGAGGCGGCCGGCCCGAGCCTCGATGGGCTGCCAGAGGATATCTGGACGATTGACGCTGCCGGCGGGAAACCGGTTCGCGTGGCCGATCTGAAGGAAGATCTCCCTGCGCTCGCGTGGAGCGGCGACGGCAAACACATCTACGTCGTCGGCTCAGCCGGTCTGTACGACGTGCGCGTCGACACGGGCGCGGTCGATCGTCTCGGTGAAGGCACGTTCCATGGCCAGGTGGTGTGGGCGGGGAGTTAGTAGTTCGTAGTGGGTAGAGCGTAGTTCCCGGTTTGAAGAACGAGCACGCCTCGCTTGAAGGCCTGCGAAGGCGCCTGCTGCTGACGTAGCTTGATCGCCGAGTACCTGTTACCTGCGAGGCTCACTCTTACCGAGCAGCCGACCGCCGTCGAAATCCTGACTCGGCCAATCCAACTCGACGTAACGGCGGATGCGCCGGGTGGCGCGCGACCGGAGCGTCGGTTTGCTTGACCGGCGGATCGGGGCGACCGTATGATGGCCCCGTAGCTCGTTAACGTATACGGAAGGGTTCGGGCTACGAGAGGGAGTTTCATCAACTAGACATCGGAAAGAGAGGCTACCAATGGCCGCCATCCTGGGCGTCGTAATAGGCGCCATCGTGGGATTGGCGGTCGGGGCTCTTCTCGGCTACGCGGCCAAGCGTAGTTCGACCAAAGATCTGGAGCTGGAGGCGCAGCAATCGGCTGCCAAGCTCCTGAGTGACGCGCAGCAGAAGGAAAAGGAGATCCTCCTCGGTGCAAAAGAGGAGGCTATTCAGGTCCGTGGACAGGCCGAACAAGAGGCCAAGACACGCCGGGACGAAGTCCTTCGGCTTGAACAACGCGTTGCTAACCGGGAAGAGAACCTCGATCGCAAAGTAGACACGCTCGAACGTAGAGAGGCGGCATTCGGCGAGAAAGAGCAGCACATCGAAGCTGTTCGCGTCGAAATCGAAGAGCTTCGTAAGGCCAAGATCACCGAGGTGGAACGCGTCTCCGGCATGACCGGGCAAGAGGCGCGCGCTCTGTTGCTGCAGGAGCTGGAGCAGGAGATCCGCGAAGAGGCGAACCGCATCGTCCGCACGCTCGAAGCTGAAGCGAAGGAAGAGGCCGACCGCCGCTCCCGGAGCATTCTGGCGACGACGATGCAGCGGTTGATGAACGACGTCGTCACCGAGACGACGGTGTCTGTCGTGCCGATCCCCAGCGACGACATGAAGGGGCGGATCATCGGCCGCGAAGGCCGCAACATTCGCGCGCTCGAGAACGCCACAGGCGTCGATCTGATCATCGACGACACGCCGGACGCGGTGACGCTGTCGGCGTTCGACCCGGTGCGGCGGGAGGTCGCCCGCGTGGCGCTGACGAAGCTGGTGCTCGACGGTCGCATCCACCCGACGCGCATCGAGGAAGTCGTCGAGAAGGCGAAGGAAGAAGTCGCCGCCAGCATCAAGACCGCGGGCGAGCAGGCGGCGATTGAAGCTGGATGCCCAGGTTTGCACCCCGAGATCCTGAAGACGCTGGGCCGCCTGAAGTACCGCACATCATACGGCCAGAACCAGATCAAACACGCCGTCGAGACCTCGTTCATCGCAGCGATGATCGCGACCGAGGTCGGCGCCGACATCAACGTCTGCCGGCGCGGCGGCCTGTTGCACGACCTCGGCAAGGCGATCGACCACGAGATCGAGGGTACGCACGCGGCACTCGGCGGCGAGCTGGCGCGGCGTTACAACGTCAGCCCGGCCGTCGTGCACTGCATCGAGGCGCACCACGAAGAGATCGAAGTCGAGTCGACCGAAGCAGTGATCGTGATGATCTCCGACGCGATCAGCGGCAGCCGGCCGGGCGCGCGGCGGGAGACGCTGGAGCTGTACATCAAGCGGCTCGAAGCGCTGGAGAGCATCGCCAACAGCTTCAAGGGCGTCGAGAAGTCGTTCGCCATCCAGGCGGGGCGCGAGATCCGCATCATCGTCAAGCCGGACGAGATCGACGATCTGGACTCAATGCGTCTTGCGCGCGATGTCAGCAAGAAGATCGAAGAATCGATGGAGTACCCAGGCCAGATCAAGGTGACCGTGGTGCGGGAGACGCGGGCGAGCGAATACGCTCGGTAGGTTGCGAAGGTTCTAGGTTTTAGGTGATAGGTTGTAGCGCGCGCCGGTCTGGCGCGCGTTACTCTTTTCGGTAGGGCGTGCGCGCGTGTACTAGCAAGTAGCGTGAACTTCAGTCCGCGCGGTGCTCGAAAGCGGCGGACGCGTGGACTGAAGTCCACGCTACATTGATGGCTGCCTCGGGTCGATGACTGAGAAAGAACCGTAGTGCGAATTCTGTGCATCGGGGATGTTGTTGGGAAGCCGGGTCGGCGGGCGGTCGCCGCGCTGCTGCCGGGGCTTCGGCGCGAGCTTTCGCTCGACGTCGTCATGGCGAACGGAGAGAACGCGGCGGCGGGTCGCGGGTTGAGTGCGAGCACAGCGAAGGAGCTGTTCGCGGCGCAGGTCGACGTGATCACGTCCGGCAACCACATCTGGGCGCAGCCGGACATCATTCCGCAGCTCGAAAGCGATGCGCCGATCCTGCGGCCGGCGAACTATCCGGCGGGCGCGCCCGGGCGCGGCATCTGCCGCTTCGGCGAGCTGACCGTGATCAACCTGATGGGCCGCACGTTCATGTACGAGATCGACGATCCATTCCGGACAGCGGATCGGCTGCTCGAATCGATCACGCCCGGTTCGCTGGTGCTCGTCGATATGCACGCGGAGGCGACGAGTGAGAAGATCGCGCTGACGTGGTATCTGGACGGGCGCGTGTCGGCGGTCGTCGGGACGCACACGCATGTGCCGACGGCGGATGCGCGCATCTTTCCGGGCGGCACGGCGTTCGTCTGCGATCTGGGGATGTGCGGGCCGCGCGACTCCGTCATCGGCGTCAACATCGAGCCGGTGATCAAGAAGTTTCTGACGGGGATGCCGGCGCGCTTCACTGTCGCGGAGAAGTCGCGCGTGTCCGTGTTCAATTCGGTGCTGATCGAACTCGACGATAGCACCGGCAAGGCGCGATCGATTGAACGGGTGGACAGAGAGTGGAGCAACGATGAGCAAGGGTGACTTTCA
>JANXYW010000104.1 GCA_025355835.1 Chloroflexota bacterium | reverse complement strand
GCGGACAAATTCCCCTCGTTCTCGTTCCACAGACGTCTCCCTCCAGGGCATTCTGCACCTTCCTTCCAGGCAGTCCTTCGCTGCCCGAAAGTGTCCAGCATGTCCTCGTACGTCCGTCCAGTATGTCCCCGGTCTGTACACCCTGAGGGAGAGGGTGGCCAAAGGCCGGAGTGTGGCTCCCACGCCACCATCCCGAAACGCTTCCCTCTCCACGACGTGGAGAGGGTCGGCCGAAGGCCGGGGTGAGGTGCATGTGCAGCGCCAATCGCCGCCTTCGCGCCAACCGAGGGACCCAAGAATGCGGACGACGAGTCCCTCTCGCTTCGCCAGCACGCTAACCGCCAACCGCCAACCGCCAACAGCCAACAGCTACCGCGGCCGCACAAACTGCATCCCCATCAGCGCGTCCCAGCCGCCGTCCGGCAGCACGCGGCGCGCCGCGATCATCACGCGTGCGCCAGGCGTCAGCGGATAGCGCGATCGTGGCCGGCCCGACGTCACCGCATGCTCGATCGCCTTCGCCACCATCTCCGGTCCCACCGACATCGGCCCCGCGTACGTGCCGCGCGCCCGCGTCTCGATGCTCTCGTAGAACGCCGCGTACGACGATCCGTCCGCCCGCGCCGTCGCGCCAATCGTGTCCGCTGACGTCTGCTCGAACTCCGTGCGGATCGCGCCCGGCTCGATCACCGACACGCGGATGCCGAAGGCCCTCAGCTCGAACCGCATCGCGTCGCTGATCGCCTCCACCGCGAACTTCGTCGCGTGATACACGCCGAACCCAGGAAACACCACCTTGCCGCCCATCGAGCTAACGTTGACGATGCGACCCCAACCCTGCGCACGCATGCCCGGGATCACCAACTTCGTCAGCTGCACCAGCCCAAAAAAGTTCGTCTCGAACTGGCTGCGCACATCCTCCATCGAGAGGTCTTCGATCGATCCCACCTGTCCGTAGCCGGCGTTGTTCACCAACGCGCCGACCGCGCCCTCCTTCGCCACGATCTCCTCGACCGCCGCGCGCATCGACGCCTCGTCGCACACATCGAGCGCCACGATCTTGCACCCCGCATCGCCAAGATCGCGGATCGCATCGAGCTTCCGCGCGCTCGCGTACACATTGTGTCCGCGCGAAGCCAACCGCAACGCCGTAGCCCGCCCAATCCCCGTCGAGCACCCCGTGATCAATATCGCTTTGGAAGCCTGGTCGGTCATCACCAACTCCTCTCCCTGCGCGCGATACGCAAGGGCTACGTGGCCTTCGCGGTTGCACATTGTAGGGGTGGCCACCCGTGCGGCCAATCCGCCCGTCACCAACGCGAACCGATCTTCTCTTTCCCCAAAGGATTCCTTCGTGCCCTTCGTGCTCTTAGTGGATCGTCCCCAACCTCCCGTGCCCCTTCGTGGTGAAGTCGGCTAGAGATTCTTCACCTGCGGGATAACATCCCGCCCCATCGTTTCGATCGCCGTCATCGATTCGACGCCCAGCAGTGCGCCGAGCACCGTCTGCACGCCGGCCTCCGCATACTCGCCCAGCGTCTGCACGAGCTGATCCGGAGAGCTGCCTTCTCCGAAGCCCATCGGCCGGATCATCGTCTTCTCGATCTCATCGTAGTTGCGGCCAACGGCATCGCAGTGCTCGCGCAAAATGCCGAACTTGCGACGAACTGCGTCCGGCGATTCGCCGAAGATATTGCACGCGTTCGCGTACTTCGCGACCAGCCGCAGCGTCTTCTTCTCGCCGCTGCCACCGATGAGGATTGGCGGATGCGGCTTGCTGAGCGCGTGCGGCACGTTCAGCGTCTCCGCCAGTTGGTAGTGCTTGCCTTCGTACGGCCCGTTGTCGTCGCTCCACATCTGTTTCACGATCTGTAGCGCTTCCTCCAGCCGCTGGAAGCGCTCCTTCAGCGGCGGAAACGCAACACCCAGCCCCGCGTGCTCGCGATCGAACCACGCCGCACCGATACCCAGGTACGCGCGCCCGCCCGACAGCACGTCGAGCGTCGTCACCTGCTTGGCGAGCACGCCCGGATGGCGATACGTCACGCCCGTTACCAGCGCGCCAAGCTTGACGCGCGATGTCTGCCCGGCGAGGTAGCCGAGCGTCGTGTACGCCTCCAGCATGTCCAGCTCCGCCGCGCCCACCATCGGGATCTGGAAGAAATGATCCATCACCCAGATCGATTCGTATCCCGCGCCCTCCGCCGCGCGTGCGATCTCGCCGAGCTTCGCGCCGAGTACCGGCGCGCCGCCCGGCCATGTGAAGTACGGTATCTGTAGTCCCAGTTTCATCGTGCGTCCTTTCTCCGTGCTATCTTCGTCTCGCTCTGTCCTGCTTTCAGCGCCGACCACATCACGTCGGCCGACGCGCGCACGGACATCTTGTCGAACAAGGCGGCGCGGTGACCGACACTTATCAAGAGCGCGATCAGGGCGTCGTTGATGTAGCCGATCATCGGTCCTGCGAACGCTTCGGCCTTCGCGGCATCCATAGTTTCGTTCGTCATGCTTTGCCCCTGGTTGCGACACTCACGTTTTACACGACTCGCTGCGGTCGCGTCGACGCGCGTCGACGATGTAGCAGTTTGGCACACGATCTCCGGCGTCCTTATGATGCCCAATATCCCTGTGCATTTCGTCACGACCTCGCGAGAAATCACGCGCGGCATCGAAGCTATGTCGTGGGTTCGGCGGACACGTATGTCGCGCGTGGAATCGCACTCACACGAGACGCAGGCGGCGCAGGAGATGGCGTGAACGCTGCAAAAACTACGGCGGCTACGTCGTGGACAGCACGTCGTGGTCGGTCTACGCCGTCGAGACCGAGCAGGGGCCTGCGGGTGCGGTGACAAACGAGTTCCAGAGTGCCTGGGGTTTCTCGATGCCGCCCACATCGCGCGACAACGCTTGGCCGCGGGACATGGATCGCATCTTCGGCGCACTCGCCGTGATCAACAACAACAGCGCCGGAGCGTCGGTGGCGGCGGCACGCCCCGGCAGCCGCTCGCAGCTCCGATCGGGAACTGATCCGTGCGTGCGATGGTTGATGCACTTCGCTAGAGTGACACGCGAGCCTAACAAATGTGCCGGTTCGAGGGCGCTCTGCGGAGCGCCCTATGCAGAATGACGTGCCAGAACGAAGGAACAACGATGACCGCGCCGGACGTCTACACGCACGGGCACCACGAATCGGTACTGCGCAGCCACACGTGGCGCACGGTCGAGAACTCCGCCGCGTATCTTATACCCTCGCTCCGTTCCAGCATCGATGTGCTCGACGTAGGTTGCGGCCCCGGTACGATCACCGTCGATCTTGCGAAGCGTGTGGCGCCGGGGCGCGTGACCGGCATCGATCGCTCCGGCGAAGTCGTTGCGCAGGCGTCGGCATACGCGAAGGAACAAAACGTCGTGGTCACGTTCGAGACGGGCGATGTCTATGCGCTGGCCTACGACGATGCGTCGTTTGGCTTGGTACACGCACACCAAGTGCTACAGCATCTCACCGACCCCCTACGCGCGCTTACGGAGATGCGGCGTGTGACGCGGCCGGGCGGCGTGGTGGCCATGCGCGACAGCGACTATTCCTGCTTCTCGTGGGCGCCGCTCGATCCGCGACTCAGCCGTTGGCTCGAACTCTATCGCGCCGTCGCGCGGCGGAACGACGCCGAGCCGGACGCGGGGCGCTTCCTGAAGGGCTGGGCGCTCGCCGCGGGCTTCAGCGACCTGCAGGTCTCGAGTTCCACATGGACGTACGCGGATGACGAATCGTGCCGCTGGTGGGGAGCGCTCTGGGCCGACCGCTGCGAGCTGTCCGCGTTCGGCGAGCAGGCGATCTCCTACGGCCTCACCGATCGCGCGGAACTGACGGACATCGCGAACGGCTGGCGCGAGTGGGCGACGCGTCCCGATGCGTACTACTCGATACCGCATGGAGAAGTGCTCGCGCGTCGCTGATTCGGTCGCGCCGTCCACTCCCGCTTCGACCATCGATGCGCGATCATTGCACGAACCGAATGACGGACGCGATCGCGTGAAGTTTCGATGCACACCGAAAGGATCTCCAGCCATGACTGACACAGCAGCACCCAAGTTCGGCGCGCGATCGACGGCGCTCGAAGTGATCGCAGGACACGATCTGCGCGGCCGAGACGCGATCGTGACGGGCGGCGCTTCCGGCATCGGCGTCGAGACGGTGCGGGCGCTGGCGAGCGCGGGTGCGCGCGTTGTGCTGGCGGCGCGCAATCAGGCGCTCGCGGAAGAAGTTGCGGCAGGGCTGAGAACAGACGGCGTAAGCGGAACGATCGAGGTCGGCTTGCTCGATCTGGCATCGCTGGCGTCCGTGCGCGCGTTCGTCGCGCGATACATCGCGCTCGGGCGTCCGCTGCATCTGCTGATCAACAACGCCGGCGTCATGGCGACGCCACACTCATACACCGCAGACAACTTCGAGATGCAGTTCGGCACCAACCACGTCGGACACTTCGCGCTGACCGTGGGACTGCTCCCGGCCCTCAAAACTGCAGGCAAAGCGCGCGTCGTCGCGCTGAGTTCGATCGGACATCGACGGTCGGACGTGGTGTTCGAGGATCTGAACTTTCGCGAGCGCGCGTACGATCCGTGGGCGGCGTACGGTCAGTCGAAGACGGCGAACGTGCTGTTCGCGGTTGGCCTGACGCAGCGGCACGCGAGCGACGGCATCACCTCAAACGCCGTCATGCCGGGCGGCATCATGACGGGATTGCAAAAGCACATGTCGCGCGAAGAGCAACTGGCGATGGGCTGGTTCGACGAGTCGGGCAAGCCGAACGAGCGTTTCAAGAGCACGGCGCAGGGTGCATCGACATCGATCTGGGCGGCAGTAGCGCCGGAGTTCGACGGCGTAGGCGGACACTATCTGGAGGATTGCGCCATCGCGAAGCCATGGTCGAGCGATCGTCCCTTCGCGGGCGTGATGCCGTACGCGCTCGATACAGAGCGCGCCGAGCGCTTGTGGTCGGTGTCGGAAGAGTTGATCGCGGGGTAGCGAGCCGGGAACGGCTATGCCACCACGCTTCGCGTCTCGGAGTTGGGTCGTGCTCTCGTACAACGCGGCCTGAACGCCCGCGCTCCGAAGGCAGCAGTGGCGTAGCAGTCTCGCGCCCGTCAGCTGCGCTTGACGCTCGCCTCCTGCCCAAGTAGCGTTGGGTGACAACCGAATATCGATGCGCTTGAGGCGACTCAGCCGATTTGGCTGGGTCTGACAGGGGAAGCCGGTGCGAATCCGGCGCTGTCGCGCAACTGTGAGGCCGCTTGGCGGCCGAGCCAGAATACCTGCCTCAAGCAACTCCATGTACCTTCGCGTGAAAGGGGCAGGATCATGTTTCAGCATTTCTGACGCCTGACCCCGAACGAATTCGTTCGGGGTCTCTGTTTTCTCCAACTCGATCATCGTTCATCGAAAGGCAGTACGTGATGCGACTCATCGC
>JANXYW010000054.1 GCA_025355835.1 Chloroflexota bacterium | reverse complement strand
ACGGGTGCCCGGCCGCAGCGGTCTGCGAACTCGTGCCGAGTGTACCGCTCTGGCGGGGCCTGATCATCCACAGATTTCACAGATTCAAGGGATTGAGGCCGGTCTTCGGATTCACCGCAGAGCCGCAGAGGGCGCAGAGGGAACGGGCTGATCATCCACAGATTTCACAGATTCAAAGGATTCGGTTGGGAGCATCCGGAGATCGTCGGCGCGCGCGATCATTGGAACATGTGGACGATTGGTTTGGCGCTGGTCCGGCGTTGCCGAACTGCGCTCCGTTTCGTATTCCCTAATCCCTATAATCTGTGCAATCTGTGGATGACCCCAACAGAGTCTCTCCGCGTCCTTCGCGCCTCCGTGGTGAATCGCTACTGAGCCTCGAGCCGCAGCAGCCGCTGCTTCGTCTCCGAGCCGCCCGTGCCCCACTCGCCCGCGCTCCCGTCCGAGCGGATGACGCGATGGCACGGGATCAGCAGCGGCATCGGATTGCGCCCCAGCGCCGTGCCGACAGCGCGCGCCGCCCGCGGCAGCCCGATGTCCGCCGCCAGCTGCCCGTACGACCGCGTCTCGCCCCGCCGGATCCGCTGCGTCTCCTCCAGCACCTTGAGGCGCGACCCCCCGCAGATCGAGCGTCAACCCAAATCCGAGACAGCATCAGCCCGCAGCGTCAGCGCCCGAGCGATCGCCCGAGGCACGCGCGCCCGCCGCCGCACCATCCGCCCGAATCGCTCCGCAAAGAACGCATCGAACCGCGCAACATGCGCCACCGCCACGACGCAACTGACGCCAGCATCGCCAAACGCCACATACACGTCGCCAATCGGCGAAGTTGCGACTACGTATTCATCCATATGAGGCTCTTCAGTCTGGATCGAGCTCGCCGGCACGAACGCGGTCGGCGGATGCTGGATGGCGGAGAAAAGTGGCACGGGTGGAGGGACTCGAACCCCCGACAAGCGGTTTTGGAGACCGCTGCTCTTCCAACTGAGCTACACCCGTCCGCAGACGACAGTATACGGAACGCCAATTCTGCGCGCGATCCGGAAAAGGAGTTCGTACTGAGCCCCTCGCCGCCGGGCGGAGAGGGGTGGCCGACGGCCGGGGTGAGGCCCGCATGCGCCTACGCGTCCACGACGCGCCGCACCAGGTCCGGGAAGTTGCTGCAAATGCTGTCGACGCCGGCGTCGCACATCTTGGCCATGTCCTCTTCGCGGTCGACCGTCCACGTCATGAACGTCAGCGATCGCTTCTGCCCCTGCCGCACGATCTCCGGCGTCGCGAACGCGTAGTACACGCTCACGCCCTGCGCGTTCAGCGACAGCGCGAACCCGAAGAACTCCTGCCACTCCACCACACGGCGCCCGTCCGTCAGCAGCGCCGCCGACATCCGAGGCTCGACCGCGCGCATCGCCCGCACGACGTTCGGATAGAACGAATGCACCTCGCAGTCGCCGATCGCCTGCGCCTCGCGCACGACGTCCGCGACCTGATTCTCGATGCCCGCCTGCTTCACTTCGATCTGCAGCAGCGCCTTCCCCTTCGTCAGGTCCAGCACCTCCGCCAGCGTCGGGATCTTCGCGCCGTGGAACTTCGGCGCGAACTGCCGCGCGCCCGCATCGAACGTCCGCGCCACGTCGAACGTCATCTCGTGGATGTTGCCGGCGCCGTCCGTCGTGCGCTCGACCGTCTCGTCGTGGATCAGCACCGGGACGCCGTCCGACGTGCAGTGCACATCGATCTCGATAGCGTCCGCCCCCAATCGCAGCGCCGCCTCGATCCCTGCGAGCGTATTCTCCGGCGCATGCCCCTTGCATGCTGCGTGCGATGTCACAAGCGGAAGTCTCATGCCAAGAGTGTAGTCGCTGTGCAAGCGAAGTTTACAGGTGCGATCACCAACGTGATCCTCGAGAACGAAGACACGGGAAGTACCCGCGAAGCTTCAGCTCCGCCCGCTGTGCGATGTAGAAGTACGGCGCGTTCCCGTAGCAACTGTGAAACTGCAAACTGCAACCCGCCAACTACAAACTCCCCGCGCCTTCGTGGCCTTCGTGCTCTTAGTGGATCGAAACCCCGCCCTCCACATCGAACAGCAGATCCTCAACCACATGCCGCGGCGTCAGCCACAGTACGATCCCCAGCCCCAAGAACAGCACCAGCAGATCGTCGAGCTGCCCCAGCACGGGGATGAAGTCCGGGATGATGTCGATCGGCGAAGCGAGGTAGACGAGTACCGCCGGCATCACTACCTTTGCGCCCATCGGCACGCCCGGATCGCGAAACATCCGCCACGCAAACGTCAGCTTCGTCCGTATGGGCAGCGCCATGATTCGTCGACGCAAATCGTGCTTCATGCAACGAGTATAGCTGGCCTCACATCAGCGCCTACAAACGCGTCGCAATCCGGAGGTGCCCACCGCTGAATCCCGAAGTGGAGGACGCGAAGCGTGGAGCATAGGCGCCCTCGCCTGTGTGTCCGGCAAAGCCGGACCGACGCAGTACAGCGATTCGTTGAAGCCAATCCGTTCGCGTGCGAGGATGCGCCGCCCGTGAAGCATGATGCGCGAACCGCCACGCTAGACACGCAACAATTTCCCCCGCCATCCGCCCAACAGATCCCGAAGATCTATCCGATGCTCAAACTAGCGGCGGATCGCTTTGCAGGGGCGATCATCCGGCTACCTCCTTCCTCTGCCTGTGTGACAAGGCCCCGCTCGGTCGAGCGGGGCCTTCGTCCTACCTCTAACTGTGCGCTGTCAACTGCGAACTGCTAACTCTTCGCCAACCCCATCTGCCGCATGAACGTCAGCGAATCGTAATACGCCGTCTCGCGCACGATCTTCCCCGACGCGTCGAACGCGAAGTGCGCGCTGATCCGCAGCTCGATCTTCCGTCCCGTCGGCGCGATGCCGCGATACTCGCCGTCGTGCGTGCCCGTCAGCGTCAGCTCGATGACGCACGCATCCTCGCCGAACGTCCACCGGTCGACGCGCCGCACCAGCCCCGGAAACCCGTCCCAGAGATTGCGATAGTTCCCGACGATCTCGTCCGCGCCCGTGAACCGGCGCCCCGTCGGCACGTCATCAAACTCCGGTCCGTCATCGATGTACGTCGCCAGCACGCGCGCCCGATCGTGCACGTTCTCCGCGTCCACATGCTCCTGCAACACCCGCCGCATCGTCTCTTGTGTAACCATGCGAGAAGTCTATCTCCTGAGCGCGTTCCGCCTCGCCGCAAACCCCTAAGAACCTCTGTGCCTCCGTGCCTCTGTGGTGAAAACAGCCTCAGTCCGGATCCGCCAACACCTCCTCTATCGCGTGCAAGGCTTCGGCAACGATCGGGGGATTCGTCTCGCGGTAGTACGGGATGGCGCCCACGCGGGTCAGCGCCCAGCCGCGAGCCCTCGCCCAGGTCGCATCATCGAACGGCAGCGCCGCGCGAAACACGTCCCGGCTCTCGCCGGAGAAGAGCGCCCACGCCGCCGCGAGATCGCATGCGGGATCACCCACGCCCAGACACCCGAAGTCGATCACGGCGCTGAGACGGCCTCCCGTCACCAGCAGATTTCCCGGGCGCGCCAGATCGCCATGCAGCCACACCGGGGGCCCGTCCCACGCGGGAGCCGCGAGTGCCGCCTCCCACGCCTCGATCATCGCGCGGGCATCGACCATGTCATCCGCGGCTGCGATCTGGGTGCGCATATCGGCGTCTCTCAAGGACAGCGGCACGCCACGGTAGAAGTTGCTCCGTCCGCCGCGCGGCACGCCGGCCGGGTCGATCCGCTGCAGGGCGATGATGAACTGCGCGAGCGCCATCGCCGCCTGGCTCAGATCGCCAACGCCATCGGCCGTCCAGGCCTCGCCTTCCAGCCACGGGACGACGGACCATTGCCACGGATACCCCTCCGCCGGTTCGCCCTTCGCGAGCGGGACAGGAATGGCGAGCGGTAGATGCGGCGCAAGCTTTCCAAGCCACTGCTCGTCCTTGTCCGCCTGCCCGGTTGCCCAGTGGATGCGCGGCAGTCGTACCGCCATCTTGTCACCGAGCCGGTAGATCGCGTGATCCGTGCCGGAGGACCCGATCCGGTCGATCGGCAACTCCGCCCACATCGGAAACTGCCCGACGAGGAGCCGTCGCACGAGCGCTTCGTCCGTGTCCACTTCGTCGGCGTGCATCTTGCTAGCGCACATGCGGTTGCCACTCCTTCATCGCCCGTACACCGACACGACGTTGCCGGTGCCGGTGTATGGGCGTCGCTCCCAATCATCCCAGCGTTCCTTGAGGCGAAGACCGGCAATTCGCGCCATCAGATCCATCTCGCTTGGCCAAATCATCCGTTGGACAACGGGCCACAGGCGCACCCCGGTTGATGTCAACGCGACGTGGCTTTCGTCGAGCATTTGTGTGGCCGGATCGTAGCGCGCGACATCCAGCCACACCGAGCCAACTTCGATCGCCTCCGCATGCACGTACTGATGATCGACGAGGCCCAGCGC
>JANXYW010000050.1 GCA_025355835.1 Chloroflexota bacterium | reverse complement strand
CGTCGAAGTGCTGACGCTGTACGCGTTCTCAACCGAGAACTGGACGCGGCCACGTCGCGAAGTGTCGGCGCTGATGCGCCTCATCCCGCGCGTGATCAGCCGCGAGATCAACGAGCTGCACAAGAACGGCGTCCGCCTCGTTCACATCGGCCGCCTGGACCCGCTGGAGCCGAAGATCCGCGAGAAGGTCGAGCAGGCGATCGAACTGACGAAGGACAACGACCGCATGACGGTCGCCCTCGCGTTCAACTACGGCGGCCGCGACGAGATCATCGACGCCGTGCAGCGCATCGTCGCTGACCGCGTGAAGCCGGAAGGCATCGATGAGACGCTGTTCTCGTCGTACCTGTACACGGCCGGCATCGGCGATCCGGACATCGTCATCCGCACTGCCGGCGAAATGCGGCTCTCGAACTTCCTGCTGTGGCAGTCGGCATACGCGGAGTTCTACGCGACGCCGACGCTCTGGCCGGACTTCGACGAAACGGAGATCGATCGCGCGCTCGATGCGTACGCGCAGCGGGAGCGCCGCTTCGGCGGTACCGAGGCCGCCGCGCCCGCGAACGGTGCACGGCCCCGCGCGCACAAGTGAGCCCTCTCGCCCAACGCGTCGCCAGCGCCATCGTCGGCGTGCCGGCGATCATCGGCCTCATCTACCTCGGCGGCAACTGGTACGTCGCAGCCGTTGCGATCGTGCTCGCCATCGCATCGATCGAGTTCAATCACGCGCGCCGCGACTGGCTCGATCCGGTATGCGTGCTCACTGCGTTGCTCGTCGCCGGCGTCGCTGTCGGCGCGCACACGGGTGACTATCGCTGGTACGTCTGGCTCGGCGCGGCGCTCGTGATCCCGCCGATCGCCGTCGCCGTCTCGCCGACCGAGAACGGCATTCTCGACGACGCGGCATGGATCGCGTTCGGCGTCACGTACGTCGGCATCCTCGGCAGCTTCCTCGTGCAGCTCCGCGACGTCGACTTCGACGGCCGCTCGTGGGTGTACCTCACCGTGCTGAGCACGTTCACCGTCGACACCGCCGCGTTCTTCACCGGCCGCGCGATCGGACGCCGCCTGCTTGCGCCAAGCATCAGTCCGAAGAAGACGTGGGAGGGCTTCGTCGGCGGCTGGGGCGCCGGGTTCGCGGCCGTCGTCACGCTCGGCATCGCGTTCGACCTCACGAACGAGCCGTTGAAGCTCGGCGCGCTCGCCCTGCTGCTCCCGCCCGTCGCCGCCTTCGGCGATCTGGCCGAGTCGGCGATGAAGCGCCGCATGCACATCAAGGACGCTAGTGAACTGATCCCGGGCCACGGCGGCGTCCTCGACCGCCTCGATTCCATCCTCTTCACGTTCGCGCTCGTGTACGTGTTTACGCAGGTTGTGTTCTGAGGCTGGGCGTACCGCGCCCGACCCTCCATTCCGGAGCGCGGGCATTCAGCCCGCGCGTTCTCTGTCGCGGCCGATGTCCCGCGCTCTTCTCGCTCGTCGCGACGACGCGGCGTTGTCCATTTCAAACTGATCTCCGCGTACGAACACGGGCGCAACAGGTTGCGCCCCTACAGCGCCACGTACATCCAGTCCCCCTTTCGTGCTCTTCGTGCTCTTCGTGGATCGTCCCCCCTTTCTCTCCCCTTCGTGCCCTTCGTGGTTCCCGTCCCCCCTCTGCGTAGTCTGCGTAATCTGCGGTTCCCCGTCGTCCCCATGCAGGAACTGCATAGGCGTATGAGCAATCGAGCGCGCAGACAGATGCCATGTGGTACGGTGATCGCATGACCGCACCCGCAAAGGGCGTCGCGATTCTGGGCTCTACGGGCTCGGTCGGGCGTCAGACGCTCGACGTGATCCGCCAGCTTCCGGGCCACTTCCGCGTCGTCGCTCTCGCTGGCGGCAACAACCACACCCTCCTCGAAGATCAGTCGCGCGAGTTCCACCCGGACTTCGTCTGGTGCCAGCACGCCGAACGCAATATGGACCTCAAGGCGGCCGCCGGCCGCAAGACGCGCTGGGCCAGCATGGAAGAGATCGCGGCGCACCCGAGCGTCGACATCGTCGTCGTGGCAACGGCGGGCGCAGCCGGCCTCGGCCCGACGATCGCGGCACTGCGCGCCGGCAAAGCCGTCGCGCTCGCCAACAAGGAAGTGCTGGTCATGGCCGGCGCGATCGTCACGCGCGAAGCGGAGCGCGGCCGCGGCGAACTCCGGCCCGTCGACAGCGAACACAGCGCGATCTGGCAGTGCCTCTGGGGCGAGGACATCGCCTCGGTCGAGAAGCTGATCCTCACCGCGTCGGGCGGCGCGTTTCGCGACATGCCCGTGCGTGATCTCGATCGCGTCACGCCGCGCGACGCGCTCCGCCATCCGACCTGGGACATGGGCCGCAAGATCACGATCGATTCGGCAACGCTGATGAACAAAGGCTTCGAGGCGATCGAGGCTCGCTGGCTGTTCAACGTGCCGATGGATCGCATCGAGATCGTCATGCACCGCGAGAGCATCGTGCACTCGTTGGTGGAGTACGCGGACGGCAGCGTGAAGGCGCAGTTAGGCGAGCCGGACATGCGGCTGCCGATCCAGTGCGCGCTGAGCTACCCGAACCGCGTCGCGAGCACGGGCGTCCCGCGGCTGAACCTCGCCCGAGCCAAAACGCTCAATTTCAGCGAAGTCGATCTGGGCCGCTATCCGTGCCTGCGGCTCGCCCTAGAAGCGGGCGCGAAGGGCGGCACGTGGACCGCAGTGCTCGCCGCAGCCGACGAGGTGGCGGTCGAGCAGTTCGCGCTCGGCGCAATCGGCTTTACCGCCATCGCGAAGGTGGTGGATTCCACACTATCGGCCCATTCCGGAGCGGTCGATCCTTCCTTGGAGGCCGTGCTCGAAGCTGACGCATGGGCGCGCGCCTTCGCGATGGACAACGTTCGAGCCAAACAACCGGTCGCCCGCGCGCGATGAACCATCGCGGGCAGCGAAACGTAGATGCAGATGAGCCCCGCACGCACGGGGCGGACGAGGCGATGTGGACGTACTAACGCATTCCATCCTGCCGTTCTTTGGCATCCTGTTGGGCCTTCTCGTCGTGCACGAGGCGGGCCACTACTTCACGGCCAAGATGTTCGGCGTGAAAGTCCTGGAGGCGGGCATCGGCCTGCCGCCGCGGCTGTTCGGTTTCCGCTGGCGCGATACCGACTACACGATCAACGCCATCCCGATGGGTGCATTCGTCCGCATGCTGGGCGAAGAAGATCCAACGGATCCCCAGAGCCTCGGCGCGCAGCCGAAATGGAAGCGCACGGTGATCCTCGGCGCGGGCGTGTTCATGAACCTTGCTCTCGCGATCACGCTCTTCAGCGTTGGTCTGATGATCCCGCACAACGTCTCCATTGCCGGCGCACAAATCGTCGACGTGGTGCCGAACAGCCCTTCCAGCAGTTCGGATCTCCGAGCCGGCGACCAGATCCTCTCCGTCAACGGGCGCCATGTCGAGAGCCAGCAAGACGCCAAGTACTTCCTGCGCCTCTACCAGGGATCGAACATTGACCTCAAGATCAAGCGCACGGATCCGAAGACTGGGCCGGAGGAGATATCGAGGTCGGTGTACTCGCGCTGGAACCCGAAGTCGTACAACGACGAATGTGGAGTTGAGCGATCGCAGGGACCAATTGGCATCTCTGTTGGCCCGGCGCACACGAGCCCGTACACGACAACCCCGGCGGAACGCGCGAAGATCGAGGCGCAGTCAGAAAAAGGTTTCGCCGACTACAAAAGCAACATCGCGTCTGGCGCGCCGGCCTGGTGCTTCAGCGGATCGGCATTCGGCTTCCGCGGACTGACGGCGGCGCAGTGCAGCGGCCTTGAGCCCGCAGACAAAGCGGCGGCGGAAGCACTTAAGTCGAAGCTGTTCGCGACGACCGAATTCGCCTGCTTCCAGTTCTCCGCGCCGACCGCGTACATCGTTCCAGTCGAGCGCCAAACGGAGCCGCCATGGGAAGCTGTCCCGAACGGCGCGCGGCTCAGTTTCGAATCGCTCGTCCTTGCCCGCAACCAGATCTGGGGCGTCATTCGGGGCTTCGGCGACTCTCCGTTCACGGGGCCGGTTGGCATCGCGCAGGCGACGGGCGAGGTTGTCGACCAGGCCGGCTGGCTGTCGCTGCTCAACTTCGCGGCACTGATCAGCATGAGCCTGGCGATGCTGAACGCGCTGCCGATCCCGATGGTCGACGGTGGCCGGCTGGCGTTCGTCTTCGTCGAGTTCCTACGCCGCGGAAAGCGCGTCGCGCCAGAGAAGGAAGCGCTGGTACACTTAGCTGGATTCGCCGCGATGATCCTGTTCGCGCTGGTGATCACCTACTTCGATGTGGTCCGCATCTTCAACGGAGACAAACTGCTGAAATGATGAGCCCTCGACGCAAGTCCAAGCCGGTATTCGTCCGCGACGTCCAGATCGGCGGCGACGCGCCGGTCGCCGTGCAGTCGATGTGCGCGACAATCACCGAGAACGTCGATGCGACGGTCGCGCAACTCGACCAGCTCAAGGAAGCGGGCTGCGATGTCGTACGCATCGCCATCCCCGACAAGGCCGCGGCGGATGCGATTCCCGAGATCGTGAAACGCACGCCGTTGCCGATCATCGCCGACATCCACTTCGACTACCGCTGGGCGCTCGCAGCGATTCGCGGTGGTTTCGACGGGCTGCGGCTGAACCCTGGCAACATCCGCGACGCCGAAAAGGTGCAGCAGGTCGCGCGCGAGGCGAAAGAGCGCAACATGCCGATCCGCATCGGCGTCAACGCCGGCTCGCTGCCGCCGATCCGTGCGCTCGCCGAGGGCGAGCTGCCGCCGTCGCTGCCGGACCGCATGGTCGATGCGGCGCTGTGGGAGATCAAAGTCCTCAACGAGGCCGACTTCGACGACATCAAGATCTCGATGAAGGCGTTCGACGTGCCGACGATGGTCGAGGCGTACCGCCGCCTCGCGGCGCTCGTGCCGTATCCGCTGCACCTCGGCGTCACCGAGGCTGGCACGCCGCGCGCGGGCTCGGTGCGCAGCGCGATTGGCATCGGCATCCTGCTGGCGGAGGGCATCGGCGACACGATCCGCGTGTCGCTCGCGGCGGATCCGGTCGAGGAAGTGCCGATCTGCTGGGACATCCTCAACACGCTGAACCTGCGCAAGCGCGGCGTGACGCTCGTCGCGTGCCCGACGTGCGGCCGCATCGAGATTGAACTGATCCCGCTCGCAAACAAGGTGGAAGAGCACTTCACCAAGCGCGGCAAGATCCTCACCGTCGCCGTGATGGGCTGCGTCGTCAATGGCCCGGGCGAGGCGAAGATGGCCGACCTCGGCATCGCCGGCGGCAAAGGCCGCGGCGTCATCTTCCGCAAAGGCGAAATCGTCAAAACGGTCGACGAGCCGGAGTTCATGAGCGCGCTCATCGAAGAGGGCGAAAAGATCATCGCCGAAATGGAAGCCGGTACCTACACCGCTGTCAGCCACACGATGGACGACGTGATCCCGCTGATGGAAGTGCCGGGGCGGTAAGCCGCAGGTTGGACGTGATAGCTTGTAGGGTCGCCGATATGGCGGCCCTTTCTGTTGGAGGCGCAATGAGCACACTGCACTCGCTGTTCTACGAAGCGCAAGCAGCGGACGACGACCGGCGAGAGAGCTTGATCCATGTCGCGGAAGATCTTGCTGATGGGGAAGTGGTGATTGAGCTCCGCGGAGTTCCCTTTCACGCTAACGTGAGTCGCGACGCACTCGAACTCAGGCTACCGCTCAAGATTTGGGCGGCCATCCGCGTACACACGCCGCCGAACGAGCGATACCTCACGATCACGGACGAGGAGTTACGGGCCGAAGCCGAGCCCTGGGTGAAGCGTCGCATCGAGGAATTCGATCCGGCTCGCCCGATAACCGGCTTTGGCGGCGCTGCCCAAGCCGGTATGGCATCAGATCCTGTCGACGTTCAGATCGAGCGGTACGTCAGATACTACACGGGCGTCCGGGACGGCGACGGCCCGGACGAGAGTGACGAGTAAGGATCGCACGTGCCGAAGAAGCGTCCAGCATCCCACGACGTCTCGCGCCTCAAGGTGCTCGCCGCCGGCGACGAGCAGCCGTTCCTCGAATGCGTCTCGGAGTTGCTGGCGTCCGGCGATCGGCTGGCGCGGGAAGCAGCGCTGGATGCACTGCTGGAACGGCCGCTGCCGCGGCTTCGTGAGCAGCTACGAACGTTGTACTTCGAGGTCGGTTCCGAAGGCGAGAAACGCGATGCAGGCGCGCATCTTCGCACCGGCATCGCACGGATCTTGCTCGCGGGCGAAGACCCACGCGACATCGACATCGCACTCCGCGCGGCGGACACCCGGGAGAAGGCTATGGGCGTCGACTGCACCGCAAATCTCCGTGCGCTAGGCCTCAGGATCATCGCCGAGGCAGATCCTGTGCTGTTCCCGTACGTCGCGGTCGAGCATATCTACGATTCGAGCGAATTCTCGCCGGAACCGGCGAACACCGCGCTTCAACTGCTGGCCGCGACCGGACACGAAGTCAGCGTCTACCAGTGGATCGTCCGCGGCATGCACGATCCTGCTCTGATCGAGGCGGCGATTGACCTGCTACACGACGCGCCGGCCATCGTCATGTCGCGCTGCCTCGCGCAGCTCACCCGCGGCGCTATCGAGACGAAGGATGAGCCGCTGTTGACGAAGCTCGCCGAGACGATCATTGAGCGGGAGCTCGCCGATGCGTACCCATCCTTGTCTTCGATCATGGAATCCGCGATCAGCAAGGAACTCTACAGCTATCTCGCGCTGCTCCTCGCCGGCACGAACCGTCCGGCCCTGCTGGCGATTCTCGGCGAGCAGATGGAGCACGACATCCGCCGCCGCCCGACGATCCTCGACGCGCTGCGTGTGCGGACGACGCCGGAGCAGGCTACGATTCTCAAACGCTGGGAAGAGGCCGAGGACTGACGCCTTGGGCTTGCGTGTCATGCTTGAGCACACCGCTGTCATGCTGAGCAAAGCGCTGTCATCCAGAGCGAAGCGAAGGATCTAGCTGCGCCTGGCACTCGGCCTGTTGCGAGCAAGATGCTTCACTTTTGCTCAGCATGACATTGTCGCCATTATCGACCTTCGATTCCACAAAGACGCGACGAACGACCGCCATCTCGCGCCTCGATCGCCGCTTCCTTACACTGCCCCTATGCCGAAGTACATCCTCGCCCTCGATCAGGGCACGAGCAGCTCGCGGGCGATTCTGTTCGACCATGCCGGCACGCCGGTCGCGCAGGCGGCGTTCGAGTTCCCGCAGATCTATCCGCAGCCTGGCTGGGTGTCGCACGATCCGGAGGCGATCTGGTCGTCGCAGCTCGACGCGGCACGCAAGGTGCTCGCCGATTCGAACACGGCGCCCGACGAGATCGCCGCGATCGGTATCACGAACCAGCGCGAGACGACGATCGTCTGGGATCGCGCCACCGGCCGCGCGATCAATGACGCCGTCGTCTGGCAGTGCCGTCGCACAGCCGCGATCTGCGAGGATCTGCGCGCGCGCCGGCTCGATGAGGAGGTGCGATCGCGCACGGGCTTGCTGATCGACGCCTACTTCTCCGGCACGAAGGTACGCTGGCTGCTCGACAACAGCGGCGCCGGCATGCAGCAGCGCGCGGAGTCGGGAGAGTTGGCATTCGGCACTGTCGATTCATGGCTCACGCACAAGCTGACAAGTGGACGCGAGCACGTCATCGATGCGACGAACGCATCGCGCACGATGCTCTACAACCTGCGCGACGGCGCGTGGGACAGCTTCATGCTCAACGAACTGAACATCCCCGCGGCGATGATGCCCTCGGTCGTCGATAGCAGCGGCGTCATCGCAGAGACCGACGCCTCGATCTTCGGGCGCGCGATCCCGATCGCGGGTATCGCTGGCGACCAGCAGGCCGCGCTGTACGGACAGGGCTGCTTCGACGCGGGCAGCGCGAAGAATACGTACGGCACCGGCTGCTTCATCCTTCAACACACCGGCGACCGGCTCGTCTTCTCGCAGCACGGCCTACTCACGACCGTCGCCTCGCGCATCGGCAGCAAGCAGCGATTCGCCGTCGAAGGCAGCGTCTTCATCGCCGGCGCCGCGGTGCAGTGGCTGCGCGACGGCCTCGGCATCATCAAGACTGCCGCGGACAGTGAGGCGCTCGCGGGGTCCGTCGCATCGAGCGACGGCGTCTACGTCGTGCCGGCCTTCGCCGGGCTCGGTGCGCCGCACTGGGATATGTACGCGCGCGGCACGATCGTCGGCATCACGCGCGGCACGACGGCGGCCCACATCACGCGCGCCACGCTCGAGTCGATCGCGCTGCAAACGCTCGACGTCGTCGAACTGATGGAGCGCGAAACGGGCGTGCATATGCACGAGCTGCGCGTGGACGGCGGCGCGGTCGCGAACGATCTCTTGATGCAGATCCAAGCCGACGTGCTACAACGCCCCGTCGTGCGATCGGCGACGCCCGAGACGACGGCGCTGGGTGCGGCATACCTCGCCGGACTCGCGGTCGGATTCTGGCGCGACGAAGCGGAGATCGGCCAGATCTGGCGCAGCGGTGGCACGTTCGAGCCGCGGATGCCTGCGTTCGAACGCGATGCGCTCGTCGCCGGATGGCGACGTGCGGTCGAGCGCGCGAAGGGTTGGGCGCAAAGCGACACACGTGCAGGCAACAGCCTGTGAGGCCATCGCTCGCAGAGGTCGCTAAGCAGAAGTTCGATGTCATCGTGGTCGGCGGCGGCATCAACGGCAGCGGCGTCGCACGCGAAGCGGCGCTGCACGGCTACCGTACGCTGCTCGTCGAGCGGCACGACTTCGGCGCCGGTACGACGTCACGCGCGACGCGGCTGATCCACGGCGGACTGCGCTATCTCGAACACGGCGAGTTCGGCTTGGTGTACGAATCGTTGGCGGAGCGCGAGGCGCTCGTGCGCGACGAGCCGCATCTCGTGCGACCGCTGAAGATGCTCGTGCCGGTGTACCACGGCGACGCACGGCCCGGATGGAAGGTCCGCATCGGCCTCATCCTCTACGATCTCTTCTCGTTCCGGAAGTCGCTGCCGCGCCACCGCGCGATGCCGCCGCGCGCGCTCGACGCGTACGAGCCCGGCCTCAGCCGCGACGGCCTGACGGCGGCGTTCACCATGTACGACGCGCAGGTCGAGTTCCCCGAGCGGCTCGTCGCCGAATCGGTGCGCGATTTCTGCGATGCCGGCGGCGTCGCGATCAACCACGTCGCCGCCGTGCGGTTGCTATCG
This sequence comes from Chloroflexota bacterium, assembly GCA_025355835.1. Classification (GTDB taxonomy): domain Bacteria; phylum Chloroflexota; class Dehalococcoidia; order DSTF01; family JACRBR01; genus JANXYW01. The sequence continues at coordinate 1,060 of JANXYW010000050.1, read as the reverse complement.
CCGGGCGGCGTTCTTCGCGGCCTCGCGCTACGCGATGAGCGCTTTGAGCACGTCGTTGAGGTCGAAGCGAAGGTCGTGGTCAACGCTGCGGGTCCGTGGGTCGATCAACTGCTTGCCGGCAGCGACGGCGAGCGGCATGAGCCGCTGATCGGCGGCACGAAGGGCAGCCATCTCGTCGTCGAGTGGCCCGGAGGCCCGCAGCATGCCGTCTTCGCGTCCGCGAAGACGGACGGGCGACCGTTCTTCATCCTGCCGTGGTACGGACACACGCTGGTCGGCACGACGGATCTGCGATCGGACAGCGATCCGTCGAACGCGCAGTGCACGCTCGACGAGCTGCGCTATCTGCTCGACGAAGCGACGCGGCTGTTTCCCGCGACGCCGCTACGGCGCGAGCACGTGCTCTACACCTACTGCGGCGTCCGCCCGCTGCCGTGGATGCCGCCCGGCACCGACGAGAGCAAGATTCCGCGCAGCCACTTCATCATCGACCACGCCAAACGCGGCGGCCCGAACGGCCTGTTGTCGCTCGTCGGCGGTAAGCTCACCACATACCGCGCGCTCGCCCGCATGGCGATCCCCGCGATCAAGAAGCACGTTGCGCCGAGCGGGGAGCGTGTGGCTGCGCGTAGCGACGATGGACGATGGAAGATGGAAGATGGATCGCCGCAGAGCGTTGTGGACGGCGATCCGCTTGCACGATATGGGCCGCGCGCGCGCGAAGTACGGGCGCTCATCGCGGGCGACAGCTCGCTCGGTGAACGGATCTGCGAGCACAATCCGGACGTGCTGGCGCAGGTAGCGTACGCCGTCGAGCGCGAGCACGCCGTCACGCTGGCCGACGCGTTGCTGCGACGCCTGCCCGTCGGCTGGAGCGCTTGCCATGCACTCGACGGAGCGGAGCGCGCAGCGGCTGTGATGGCGACGCGCCTTGGCTGGAACGACGAGCAGCGCGCGAGGGAGATCGCCGCGTACGAGCGCGAGCTGCGTGAGACGCTGGTGCCGGTGGACGCGCTCGGCGCCTGATGAGCCACACGATCGACCTCCTCGGTCACAACCT
>JANXYW010000032.1 GCA_025355835.1 Chloroflexota bacterium | reverse complement strand
GCCGGCGCGATGCCGAGCAGCTCCAGGCGCGCCAGATCGTACTTCTCCTTCGCGCGCGCTTCGCGGTTCAGCAGGCCTTTGAACTGATCCCCGATCGGCGTCTTGGTGCCGTCCAGGAAGACCTCGTGCAGGTCTTGCAGCTTTTTGTGCCAATCGTCGTACGCCGCGAGGTACGCCGTGCGCCGTTCGTCGCTAACTTTCATCTGCGCCTCCAGCGCGGGCGATGCGTTTGTGCGTTAAGGCTAGCGTGAAGCGCGCCGCCGGTGCCAGCGAGCATCGCGCCGTTGCATCGACAGCGTGTGCTCGCCGCACGACCATCCGATACGCTGGCGGTCTCACGGCAGGGTTCAACAAAGGGGACGCGGCAATGGCAGTCGTACTCATTACGGGCACAAGTACGGGCATCGGACTTGCGACGGCGTTGCAGTTCGCGCGCAGCGGGAACAAAGTCTACGCCACGATGCGTAATCCTGAGACCGGTTCCGCCGCGCTGAAGGCTGCCGCAGCGGCCGAGAACCTCAAGCTCAACATCATGCAGCTCGACGTCACCGATCCGGCATCTGTCGAGCGCGCTGTCGACAACATTCTCGTCGAAGCCGGGCGCATCGATGTGCTCGTGAACAACGCGGGTCTCGGGCCGCTCAGCGTCATCGAACGCACGACCGACGCTGGCGCGCACGAGCTCTTTGAGACGAACTTCTTCGGCGCGCTGCGCATGATGGTCGCCGTGCTCCCCGGCATGCGCGAAGAGCGCTCGGGAACGATCGTCAACGTCAGTTCGGTGGCGGGCAAGGTCGCTGGCATGGGATCCGGCCTCTACGCCGCATCCAAGCACGCGCTCGAAGCGATCAGCGAATCGACGGCGCTGGAGACGCGGCCGTTCGGCATCCGCGTCGCAATCATCGAGCCAGGCTTCTTCAAAACGGCGATCATAGACAAAGCAACAAGTGCGTTGCACCTCGACGAGGCATCACCGTATGCCGCGGCCGAGCGCCGCATTTCGGCGATCTACGGAAGCGCGCACAGCATCGGCGGCGATCCGGCGGCCGTCGCCGAAGTCATCGAGCACGCGGTCACGACAAAGAACCCGGTGCTGCGCTACCCCGTCGGTATCGACGCGACGGTGTTCATCAACGGCCGTTTCGCCGGTACGGACGAAGACTGGCTCACGTTCGGCGACGAGAAGTCCGACGACGAGTTCTGGGCCGACTTTGCCCGCCGCTTCCCGATGCCTACGGCGTAAGCACAACCGGCCGCCGCGCGCGTTGAAGAAACCCGCATTTCGACGGTTCCTCCTTCTCACGCGGCGCAGTCCGGCCGGGACTCGGTTCCGGATCGCACATTGGTCGGCGGCTACGGTCCTATCGGCGTCGCTGTCGCCGTTCCTGTTGCGGTTCGCGTGGCCGTCAAGCTGGGAGTCGGTGTGCGCGTCGCAGTCGATGGCACGGAAGTTTGTGTCGGCGTAGACGTGCCTGGCGGCGTGCTCGTACCTTGCGGCGTTCTGGTCGATGTCGGCGTGCGCGTTCCGGTCTTGTTCGCCGTCGGCGTTGCGGTTGGTGTCGGCGTCGCGGGCGGCGCCTTCGGCTCCTGGCCGGGCGGGTTGTCCGAGAGATACTTCACCGTGGTCGCTGCCGTGACGCCCAAACGCCAGACCGAGATGGAGTACATCTCGAGATCCCACGCATGATGCGCGAAACGCGCCCACGTCGTCGGGTCGGCCGCGGCGCCCTGACCGACGGGGATCACCTCGCGCTCGTACGGCCTCAGGATCTTCTGCGTCGCTTCGAGAAGGAACTCCGGCGTGATGCTGCCGCCCGGCGGCGCGTACCCGGCCGCAGCGTAGCCCTCGATGTTACCCGGCGTGTCGAACGTATCCCAGTACAACTGCGGCCAGATGCCGTCGCTCATCGCGACGAACTCCGTCATCGGCACGAGGTTGATCCGCCACGGTCGCGGATCGATCGAGATATCGACGCGCCCGTACGGCGAGAGCCGCCGCAGTTCGTCGCCGTATTGGCGCGCATCGTCAGCGTTGCCCACCCAGAACCCCGACGAGCCCTCAAGATCGAGCACGAGGCTCCGCGCCCCTGCGGCGAGCACATCGGCCGCCATTTGCGCCTCACGCGGTGGATCGACGCCCTTCGGCACCGCCCACGCGTGGAACGGAATGCCGCGATCCTCGAAGTAGCGCGCCACGTTCCGTACGCGGTCAACGCCTGTGATGGCGTCCGGCGCTGTGTCGTACTTCGACATCCACTCGATGCCGTCATGCGTCTTGACGATGACACCGAGGCCTTTGCCCTGCAACGCCGATGCGACCGCCGCGAGTGCGCCGTCCGCCGAGAACTGCCACACCCAGACGGTGTGGTGCGGCGCCACTGCGTCCTTGTCCTGCTGGATCTTGCGGATCAACCGCGGATCGCACGGGCCGATGCCGAGCGTCACCGCAGCGGCGCCCGCCGTGATAGCGGACGCAGCGATGAAGCGCCGTCTGGTCAGCGCGCGTTCAAGAATGGAGTCGCTGCTCATCGCCCGACCTCCTTGCCCTCAACCTCGCAGCAATGTGACGCGTAAGGCTAACAGACGCAGCCGCAATTTCCTATTGAGCGACGAGCCGCAAGCGAAGAACGGGCCGATCAGATCGTGTCGGGGCAGTCCGAAGACTGCCCTCGTTCGAGCACCAAGTTGTCGGACGTACGCGATCGGCGTTCGTGGCGAACTAACCACTGTCTTCTGGATTCGCGGCGTCGACGCCACACGGGAGGACGGACCTGAAGGTGCGTCCCTACGGCCTCGCGAAGCCACATCGTGGGTGTATTGAGATTCGGTTGCGGGATGGGGGTCAGGCCGTGCGCGCGACGAACGCGGCCTTCTCCTGCGCTTCTGCTTGCGGCGCAAGGAACGGTTGCGTGCGCACCAGTTCGAGGTGTCGCTCCAGATATCGCGCGTCCTCGCGCGGCAGCTTGAATCGCAAGGCCGCTTCGAAGAACGCTTCCGCGCGCGATGCCAGCGCCGCCACCGGAAGTTGCTCGTCGAGCCGGGCGAACCGCCCCGCGCTGGCGCTGAGATGCGGTCCCGCGAGTGGCGGAAGGTCGACGTGCACGCGCTCTTCGCACGCGGCGAGCAGCGCCGCTTCGTACCACAGGCCGAGGTGCGTGTGAATGCGCGGATCGAGCGGATCAGCGAGCGCCGCTGCCTCGAGTTCGTCGCGTGCCTCGACGGGATCCCCGGCGGCCATGAGGAAGCGTCCGAGATAGAACCGCCAGGATGCATCAGCCGGGCGCGACGCGACGCGCATCCGGCACTCCGCGATCATCGCGTCGATGATGCTGCCTTGTTCTTGACCCTCGTCGTGCCGATCGCGGATGCGCGCCATCAACTCGCGCTCGCGCTCGTGATTGGAGCCGAGCGAACCGATGCTGCCGCGTCGCTTGAAGAAGCTTGTCATCTCACTGGGGATATCGCTTAACAGCCCGGAATGTTGCAGGCAGATCGCCCTGAATGGCCGACCTGAGTCTGGGCGGCAGGCGCGGCACCTCACCCCGCCCTTCGGGCACCCCTCTCCACGACGTGGAGAGGGGACTGGGCCGGGAATTCGGCTTGTTGCACGGGGAGGTCGGACAGCGGCGATTGGGTACGGCCGCCTCCGAGTTAGACCCGCCGCGCGCGATACTCGCCGGCGCGCAGCGCGGCCACAAACGACGCTTCGTCCGTCACGCTGCCCGAGAACTCCGTGGCACAGATCCCAACTTCTCGCACCGAATGTGCATCGCTGCCGCCGATGCCCGGGAGCCGCAGCCCGCGCGCCAGACCGGCCGCGTTGTCGTTCTGAAGCATGCCTTCGGTGCCGTTCTGCACTTCGACCGAATCGAACACGAACGAGAGATCGTCGGGCGGCAGGGTGCCGTAGCGCCGGCTCGGGTGCGCGAGAAACATCAGCGCGCCCTCGCCTCGAACGATGCGCTGTAGCTCGGAGAGCACGGCCATCGCCGGATCGTGATAGTCCATGCCGAACACCAGCACGTGGCCGACTTCGGTCGTCACTTCCATACCCCGGAGCACGAGGAACTGCATCTCGTCGGCGACGCGGGCGATCTCGGCGGCCGGCCACAACGCATCGTGCTCGGTGATGCACACGCCGTCGAGACCGCGCGCGATCGCAGCGCGCACGAGCGCGTCCGGCGTCAGCGCGCTGCACGGCGACATCACTTTCGTGTGGCAGTGGAGGTCAATCAGCAAAGCGGGACGTAGAACCCAAAACCTAGAACCTAGCCAATCACTGCCAGCCGCCGCGGGCGCCTTTCGTCATGCCAAGTGGGCCGACGGGCCAGTTGTAGCCGAGCTTCATCACCGTATCGATGTCGTCGGCGCTGGCGATGCCTTCGTCGAGCACCTTGCGCGCCTCGGCGACCATGGCGAAGTAGATGCGGTTCGCGACGAATCCGTACTTGCCGGGGGCGTCCTTTACGCGAATCGTTACTTTGTCGAGCTGTTTGCCGACGGCCTCCATCGTCGCGATCGTCTCCTCCGATGTCTCGGGCGCGTAGATGATCTCGACGGGCTTCATGATGAACGCCGGGCTGAACCAGTGAAATCCGATGAACCGATCGCGCCGCGACACCGCCTTGTTCACGTCGCCGATCGAGAACCCCGACGTATTCGTCGCGAAGATCGCGCTGTGGTTGACGGCCGCATCGAGCTCTGCGAACACGGTCTTCTTCAACTCCAGGTTCTCGGGTACGGCTTCGATAATCAGATCGCAGTCGCTGAGGTCGCGGATGTTCTGCGTGAACGAGAAGCGCGCCATCGTCGCGTCGTAGTCGGCCTTCGTCATCTTGCCGCGTTCGACGGCGCCGTTCAGCCCGAACCGCCCTTCCACCATCGATGCGCGCGTCTTCTCGATCAGATCGTCGTTGAGGTCGCGGATGATCGTCGTGAATCCGTGCGCCGCGAACGTCTGCGCAATGCCGCCGCCCATCACGCCGCCGCCCATCACCCCAACCAGCTTGATGTCATCGATACCCATTGTTACGTCTCCCCGTGTCCCGCGCGCAGCGCAGGTGCGCTCGTTGTCGCCTAACCATAAAGAACGGCGAAGCTACAAGCGAGAGATGGGCAAGGACGCGCTTCGTAGCGGAGAAGCTTCAGCTCCGGTCGAACGAGCTGGCTGAATGCGGGAAACAGGCACTGTTCGCGCGTGGGACGGGCGGGGCGCCCGCGCTCCATTCACCTAGTGCACGGATCGGCGCGTACGTCGCCGTTGCGAGAAGGGCACGGCGCGCCGTGCCCCTACAACCGACAAAACCTCCGGTTCTCTGTGCCTCTGTGGTGAACCTTCGAAGGGCTACGACACCAACCGCCGGATCGTCTCGAACAGCACCTGACAGCCGAGGCGCAGGTTCTCGATCGTGATCCGCTCGTTGTGGCCGTGGACGGTCATGGCGTCGGTCTGCTCCAGCAGGTACGGGATGAAGCCGTACGACGTGATGCCGTGCTGGCGGAACACGCGCGAGTCCGTGAAGCCCGCCGACACGCTCGGCAGCACGAGCGCCTCTTCGACGTGGTCGCGCACGACGTCCTCGATGATGCCGAACAGCTCCGTCGCGATCGGCGACGACGGCGTACTCGACGCGAACACGGTCTCGACGCGCACCTTCGGGTCGCCGATGATGTCGCGGATCTCCTGCGTGAACGCCGCGTGATCTTGCCCGGGCAGCAGCCGGCAGTCGAGCGTTGCTTCGGCGATGCCCGGGATCACGTTGTGCTTCATCCCGGAGTGCATCGTCGTTGCGCTCACGGTGTTGGTCAGGAGCGCCCTTGCGACGAGGTTGCCGTCGGCGAGCTTCTCCATCGACGCCTGTGATGGCACATCGACCAGCACACGGTTGCGATACAAGCGGTCGAAGTACTCCGTCAGTTCTGGCACCACCGTCACGGGCCGCGACCAGTCCTGGATCTTGCGCATCGCCCGCACCAGGCGATCGAGCGCGTTGTCCGGATGCGGCACGGAGCCATGTCCCGGCCGTCCTTCAGCAATAAGCTTCAACCAGAGCGGCCCCTTCTCGCTGATCGAGCAGTTGAACGCGGGACGCCGCACGCCGAACACCTCGGCCGTGCCCCAGCCGCCTTCGTTGATCACGTACTCCGCGTCCAGCAGCTCC
>JANXYW010000031.1 GCA_025355835.1 Chloroflexota bacterium | reverse complement strand
TCGGCATCAGACCCAGTACGTGCGCCAGCGGCCACGCCAGCGCGATGCTTGCGGGCACGTAGACGGCGACGAGGAACGTCCCCCAAACGGCGCTCGAAACGTCCTCCAGCCGGAGCTGGCTCGCTACGAGGCGCATCGGGTCGTTGACGATCAGCAGCGCGTATGACATCACGCCGATCGTCGTCAGCGCGCGCACCGGCACGCTCGCATCGACGCGCGAGGGCGGCTTCACGAGCAGCGGCAGCGCCATCAGCGCCAGCCCCAGCGTGACGAGCGGCAGCGCGAGCGATTGCAGGTAGATGCCGCCACCGCCCGCCGTCAGTTCCGTCGCGGTCCAACGCCCGATCCATAGATCGCCGACGGTGTGCGCGGCGAGGCCGATCGCGAGCGCGCTGCCGAGCACGAGCGGGTTGCGCACACGTTCGAGCCAGCGCCGGCCGTCGGGCGCGATCAGCAGCCAGCCGATCGCCATACCGGCGGTGAACTCGAACAGGCGGAAGGGCGCCCAGCCCGTCACGAGAAAGAACTTCAGCTCGAGGGCGCCGTACTCGTGCACGATCCACCAGTTCGCCAGCACGGTGACGCCGAACGTCAGCGCGAGGAACGCGACGGCGCCGATCTTGCGCATCACGAGGAAGAGCAGCGGGAAGAGCAGGTAGTACTGCGCCAGCAAGCCGACGAACCACAGCGCCAACTGCGGCGCGAAGAACCACTGATCCTCGAACAGGCGCGGCACCAGAGCGATGCTCGCCCAGACGACGCCGCTATCGATGAGGATGATCGTGTGCAGCGAGATCGTCAGGCCGTGGCCGAAGTGTCCGGAGAACGAACCGTCACCGATGCTCGCCTGACGCCAGGCGATCGCGGAGATGACCGCGTACGTAATCGCGACGCCGACCCAGTACGGCAGCAGCAGCTTGCGGAAGCGAGCGAAGAAGAATCGCGGCCAGCGCAGCCCGTCGCCGGCGCGATACGCAGCGATGGTCAGCGATACGCCACTGATCATCATGAACAGCGGCACGCCCTGGAATCCGTCGCGGAAGAAGAGGTCGGTGAGCGACGTGACGATCGCCCAGGGGCCGTTTCCGTGTTGCACCTGCCAGGTGAGCTGCTGGTAGTACTCGCGCGGCACGCCGGGGAAGAACTCCAGGTCGCCCCAGAGGTGGAACAGCACGACCCAGAGGATGGCAACGCCCCGCAGGATGTCAATCGACACCATGCGTCCGTGTACTGGCGCGCTCTCCTGCTCGTCCAACTACGCTCCCTCAATCGTTACGGGGTTGAAGGCGACCATACGCCCTTCGGACCGGAGCTTCAAGCCCCGGGGTGTGGCGGTGTCAATCTCGCGCGTGTGTTAGCATCGTTTTGGCCGCGGCTCGGCGGCCGGAGGCAGCATGGACTTCCGCTTCAAGCCACAGGAAGAAGCGTTTCGCGACGAGATTCGCGCGTTCGTCAAGGCAGAGCTCGCGCCATCCTTCGGCAGCCCCGCGTACAACGATCGGGAGGACGCGCCCAAGGAGCAGGGCGCGCTCGCGAAGGCCTTCCAGCGGAAGCTCGCCGACAAGGGCTGGCTGACGCTGGCATGGCCGAAAGAGCACGGCGGCCTCGGCGCCGGGCCGATGCAGCAGCTCGTCTACAACGAAGAGATGTCGCGGCTGCGCGCGCCCGGATTCGGCGGCATGGGCTTCGCCATGGTCGGCCCGACGCTGATGATGCACGGCACCGACGAGCAGCGCGAACGCTTCCTCGGCCGTATCGCACGCGGCGACATGAGCTGGTGTCAGGGTTTCAGCGAACCCGGCTCGGGCTCCGATCTGGCGTCGCTGCAGACGCGCGCCGTGCTGGACGGCGATGAGTTTGTCGTGAACGGCCAGAAGATGTGGACGTCGGGAGCGCAGCGCGCCGACTACTGCATCCTGCTCGTGCGCACGGATCCGGAAGCGCCGAAGCATCGCGGCATCAGCTACTTGCTGATGGATATGAAGTCGCCAGGCATTACGATCACGCCGCTGACGAACATGCTGAACTCCGCCGCGTTCAACCAGATGTTCCTCGACAACGTTCGCATCCCGCGCGCAAACCTTGTCGGTGAACTCAATCGCGGCTGGTACGTCGCGACGACGACGCTCGACTTCGAGCGGTCGGGCATCCAGCGCATCGTCTTCGCGCAAACGCTGCTCGACGACCTGATCGGCTACGCAGCGACGCAGCGCCCCGACGGCAGCCGCCAGATCGACGACACGCAGATCCGGCACCGGCTCGCCGAATTGCAGATCGAGTTTCACGTCGGGCGCATCCTCGCCTACCGGGTCGCGTGGCTGCAGGGACAGGGCCTGGTGCCGAACTCCGAGGCCTCGATCGCGAAGCTCTACTCGACCGAATTGCAATCGCGGTTCGCTGCCGCGGCGATTGGGATCACCGGGCAGGCTGGCGTGCTCGCGCGCGGGTCGGCGTACGCGCCGCTCGATGGGCGCTTCGCGGCCTACTATCTCGCCGCTGCGTCCTATACGATCGCGGCGGGCACCTCGGAAGTGCAGCGCAACATCATCGCGCAGCGCGGCCTTGGACTGCCGCGCACGTAGTCGCCAGTCCGCTCGAATCAGCAGGAGAACAGCATGCAGCCCTGGCTCGGTGACGCGTCCTCTCTCGCCGATAGCATTCGCCACGGGGACGTGCGTTCCGTCGATGCAGTCGAGGCATCGCTGACGGCGATCGCCGCGTCGAAACTGAACGCGATCGCGTACCTTGATGCCGAGGACGCGCGCCGTCAGGCAGCGGATATCGATCGCCGCGTCGCCGCGGGCGAAGATCCGGGCTTGCTGGCAGGCGTGCCGCTGCTGGTGAAGGACCTCGAGCACGCGAAGGGCATGCCGACGACGCACGGCTCGGTCGTCTACAAAGACAACGTCGTCGACTACGACTCGATTGATGTCGGGCGGCTGCGCGCGGCGGGCGCTGTCATCGTCGGCAAGTCGACCGCGTCGGAGTTCGGGCTCGTGTCGTACACGGCGACGAAACTTCACGGAGTTACGCGCAATCCCTGGAACATCGCACGCACACCGGGCGGATCGTCGGGCGGTTCCGCCGCGGCGGTTGCGGGCGGCCTCGTGTCGGCGGCCACCGCGAGCGATGGCGGCGGTTCGATTCGCATTCCTGCGGGCTACTCCGGTCTTGTCGGCATGAAGGGCACCTTTGGACGTATCCCGCGCGGTCCGAAGGCTCGCAACGGCCCGCTCACCAGCAACTGGGGCACCGTTGCCCGCAGCGTGCGCGATGCGGCGCGCTGGTACGACATCACGTCCGGCTATCACCCGCGCGATGCGTTCAGCCTGCCGCGCATAGATGGCTGGGAGGACGGCCTCGGTACGCGCGGGATCGCCGGTCTGCGCGTCGCTGTCGTTCCGGATCTGGGTGCCGCCGTGCTCGAACGCGAGGTCGCACGCGTCGTGACGGACGCGGCGGACGTACTCGTTGCCGAGACGGGGATGCGGCGCGTAGACGGGAACATCCGCTTTCCGGAGAAGACAGCCGCTTGGCTGAACGCCGGCGCGCCGGGACTCTTCAACGACCTCAAGGAGTTTTGGCCGGAATGCCGCGACGATCTCACGTACGAGATCCGCTTCAGCATGGAGTTCATGGAAAACTATCGCATCTGGCACGCCGCCTCAGTCGACCGGTTTCGCGTCGAACTGAACGAGACGATGGCCGATATATTCGAGCAAGTGGATATCGTCCTTTGCGCCACGAGCCCGCAGGAAGCGTTCGCAGCCGAGGGGCCACAGCCCAGCCGCGTCGACGGCGAGCGCGTCGGTCGCAACAACAACGGCGCACTGACGATACCCGCCAACATCAGTGGCTATCCGGCGATCAGCATCCCGGCGGGGCTCACCGTCAACGGCTTGCCCGTCGGACTGCAAGCGATCGCACGTCGCCACGAGGACGCGCTGCTGCTCGACCTGGCGCTGGCGATGGAGCGCACGCGCCCGTGGCCGCTCGTCGCACCCGGCGCACCGGTCTGACGGGACTCGAAGAAGTACCGGCGTAGCTGTAGCTGCGCCCAACGAGCAAGCGAGTGAACGACAACCAACCGACCGGCAGTCCTCGGGTGTTCCTGATCGACGGGACGTACGAGCTGTTCCGCCACTTCTTCGCGATACCCAGCGCGAAGTCCGCGGACGGCACGGAAGTGGCGGCGGTGCGCGGCGTGCTCGCTTCGGTGATCTCGCTGCTTCGCGACGACGTGACGCACATCGCTGTTGCTACGGATCACGTCGTCGAGTCGTTTCGCAACGGCATGTGGCCCGGCTACAAGACGGGCGCCGGCATCGATCCGGAGCTACACGCGCAGTTTCCGATTCTTGAAGAGGCGCTGACGCTGCTCGGCGTCGTCGTGTGGCCGATGACGGAGTACGAGGCCGATGATGCACTCGCCGCCGGTGCGGTGCAGGCGGCGGCCTACGCCGAGCAGGTGCTGATCTGCACGCCGGACAAGGATCTCGCGCAGTGCGTTGTCGGCGATCACGTCGTGCAGTTCGACCGGCGCGCACGGCGCATGATCAACGAAGACGGCGTCGTCGCGAAGTTCGGCGTGCTGCCGACATCGATACCGGACTACCTCGCGCTCGTCGGCGACAGCGCCGACGGATTTCCGGGCCTGCCGGGTTGGGGCGCGAAGTCGGCCGCGGCCGTCCTCGCGAAGTTCATCCACATCGAAGACATACCGGACGATGCGGCGGCGTGGGGCGTCGCCGTGCGCAGCGCAGTGTCGTTGGCCGCGACGCTGGTCGAGCAGCGTGACTTGGCGATGCTGTTCAAAGATCTCGCGACGCTGCGCACGGAGCTGCCAATCGATGCGTCGCCAGACGCGCTCCGCTGGCGATCGCCGCGCGCCGAATTCAAGAAGTTCGCCGAACATCTCGGCGCGCCCGAACTGGCGGCACAGATCATCGCGATAGCGAACGCGCGCGGATAGCTCTTCCCCCCCCTCATTTCCTGCCACTAACAATCTGTGCCAATCTGTGAAATCTGTGGACAACCAAACCCTCTACCACTTCAGCGAGGAGCCCAACATCGCCGTGTTCGAGCCGCGGCCGCCGCTCGCGCTTCCGGACGTCGAGCCGCTCGTCTGGGCGATCGACGCATGGCACGCGCCGATGTACTACGTGCCGCGCGATTGTCCGCGCGCCTGTTTCTGGCCCGGCGCGCAGACATCAGCCGACGACCGTGAACGCTGGTTCGGCGGTGTCGATGCGAAGATGGTGGTCGCCATCGAGTCGGCCTGGCTCGACCGGCTGCGCTCGACGACGCTCTACCGCTACACGATGCCAGTCGAGAGGTTCGTCGCAAGCGACGACACGGCGGGCCACTTCGTGAGCCGCGAGCGCGTCACGCCGCTGAGCGTCGAGCCCGTCGGCGACCTGCTGGCCGCGCTCGCCGCGTCGAACGTCGAACTGCGCATCACGCCGCGACTTGTGGCGCTGTGGCAGCGCGTGATCGCGACAACGCTGGAGTTTTCGGGCACGAGGCTGCGGAATGCTGAGGGTTGGCGTGAGGTGTTTGGGTCGGTGCGGCAGAACGAGGCACCGCGCCAAGCGGGCACCTCACCCCAGCCCCTCTCCCACTAGGTGTACAGACCGGGGACATACTGGACGGACGTACGAGGACATGCTGGACACTTTTCGGGCAGCGAAGGACTGCCTGGAAGGAAGGTGCAGAATGCCCTGGAGGGAGACGTCTGTGGAACGAGAACGAGGGGAATTTGTCCGCATGGCGCGGTCGGGGACGCTATCGATGCGTGAGGCGTGCCGGCGCTTCGGTGTGAGTCCGACGACGGGGTACCTGTGGGCCAAGAGGTCAGACGGCCTGGAGGGATTACACGATCGCCCGCGGACGCCGCACACGTCGCCGGGGCGTACGCCGCAGGCGATGGAGGAGCAGGTCTGCGACGTACGGCGCGCCCATCCGCGTTGGGGTGGCCGCAAGATCCACCACGTCCTCCGCCGGGCGGGCGTCGTGGACGCGCCGCCGCCATCGACGTGCAGCAGCATCCTGCGCCGCCATGGGCTGATCCTGCCGCCCGAGCGCGCGCAGCACGCGTGGCAGCGCTTCGCGTACGCGGCGCCGAACCAGCTCTGGCAGATGGACTTCAAGGGGCATATCGCCGCCGGCAGCGGGCGCTGTCACCCGCTGACGATCCTCGACGACCACTCGCGCTTCAACCTCTGCCTGGCGGCGTGCGCCGACGAACGCAGCGAGACGGTACAGAAGCAGCTGATCGCCGTTTATCGCAGATATGGCCTGCCTGACGCGATGCTGATGGACAACGGCGCGCCGTGGGGAAGCGACGCGCAGCACCAGCACACGCGGCTGACGACGTGGATGATGCGGCACGGCATCCGCATTGCCCATGGCGCGCCGTATCATCCGCAGACGCAGGGCAAAGAGGAACGCTTCCACCGCACGCTCAAGGCCGAAGTCTTGACGGCGCAGCCGGACTGGCACAGCTGCGACGAGCTGCAGCGCGCCTTTGACGACTGGCGTCCGGTCTACAACTACGGTCGTCCGCACGAGAGCATCGGCATGGCCGTGCCGGGCGACCGCTACGTGCCGAGCACGCGCAGCTACCAGGAGACGCTGCCGCCCATCGAGTACGCGCCGGGCGACCTCGTGCGCAAGGTCCAGGATCACGGACGGATCAGCGTGCGAGGCCGCACGTATCGTGTCGGACGCGCCTTCATCGGCGAGCCCGTCGGTGTGCGTCCGACGGTAGAAGACGGCGTCTGGGATGTCTACTACTGCGCGCACCGGATCAC
>JANXYW010000018.1 GCA_025355835.1 Chloroflexota bacterium | reverse complement strand
CACGAGTTCGGCGCGCGTCGGGTCTGCATGGTGGCGTCCGGCCGCGGCCCCAGCGACGCGGATGTCGCGCATATCGCGACCGCGGTGCGGGAAGTGCGCAGTGCGCTGCCCGATGCGGAGATCTGCGCCTGCCTGGGACTGCTGTCGGCCCGACAGGCGACGGAGCTGAAGGACGCCGGCGTCTTTGCCTACAACCACAATCTGAACACGAGCGAGAACTTCTACAGCGAGATCTGCGAGACGCATACCTACGCAGATCGCGTCGAGACCGTCGGCGTCGTGAAGGATGCCGGGCTTTCGGCATGCTGCGGCGCGCTGTTCGGGATGGGCGAGAGCGACGACGACATCGTGGAGGTCGCGCAGGCTCTGCGTGCCATCGGCTCCGATTCGATCCCGGTGAACTTCCTCATCCCCATCCCCGGCACGCCGATGGCCGATCGCTGGTCGCTAACGCCGCAGCGCTGCCTGAAGATCCTCAGCCTCATGCGCATGACGAGCCCGCTAGCCGAACTGCGCATCGCCGGCGGGCGCGAGCACCACCTGCGATCGCTACAGCCGATGGGGCTGCTCGTGGCGAACTCGATCTTCATCGGCGACTACCTCACCGCGAAGGGCCAGCGCCCAGAAGACGACATCGCCATGATCCGCGACCTCGGTTTCGAGATCCTCGGCGCAGCCAGCGACGACGTTACGGCGACGGGCGCCGAAGGCCACGGCGTCACGCTGAAGTCGCGCGCGGAGCGCTTGGGGCCTGCGGGCGCGTAGACGACGGCGACTGACGTGGATCATCAGCGGCTTCGCCATCGAAGCAGCACGAACGACGCGACGGCGCAGATCAGGCCGATCGCGATGTACGCGCCGCCGAACGCGAGATAGAGCGCCGGCCCGCTATCGGGGTGCGCCGCAAACGCCCGCGATCCCACGTCGAAGCCTTAGCGAGATGAGGAACACACACGGCGCGACGAGCAGGAGCGCGAACAGGATGCGCAGACGACGAGCCATGAGCGCAGTGTAGCGGCATCGCACCCACGTTTCACGGACATCAACGCCGCCGCACGCGTGCGGACACACAGATCCGCCCCTACAGGATCAGCAGCCACGCGTCGGGCACGCCACCGCGTGCCCCTACGACGGACGACCTCACTCGACCCCAACTAACCTCCGTGCCCTCCGTGTTCTCTGTGGTGAATCTTCCCCGACGACCGACGACCGACGACCGACGACCGACGACCGCAATGGTACGAACGCACTATTGCCGCAGGCGCGGCCGTCGCGAATGATGCGGCGGGGCAACCGCGGGGGCGGTGTCCACCACGAATCGGAGGAGCAGTCTTGCAGCAAGTCACCACCATGCGGCTGCGCGGAAACACGCTGTCGTCGCGCATCGTTCCGGAATCGTGGATCACGAACATCATTCTCATTGCGGTGGGCAGCGCACTGATGGCGGTGTCGGCGCGGTTCAGCCATCACTTTTCGTTCAGCACCGTGCCCATCACGGGGCAGACGTTCGCGGTGCTGCTGATCGGCGCGTTGTACGGCAGTCGCCTCGGCGCGGCGACGATGCTCGCGTATTTGGCGGAAGGCGCGGCGGGTATGCCGGTGTTCGCGAGCGGTCTGGGCGGCATCAGCGCCATCGCGACAGCTTCGGGCGGATACCTGTTCGGCTTTGTGCTGGCGGCCTACGTCGTCGGCTGGTTCGCCGAGCGCGGCTGGGACCGATCGCGCTGGATCGTGCTGCCGATGCTGCTGGCGAACGCGGTGCTGTACGTTCCGGGCATCATCTGGCTGCACCAGCAGTTCGACATCGTCGGCAAGCCGATCACGTGGAGCACGTCGCTGGACTACGGGCTGTGGCCGTTCATCGCGGGCGATCTGGCGAAGCTCGTCGCGGCGTCGCTCGCTGTCCCCGCGGGTTGGTCCGTTGTGGAGCGGCTGCGCGGCTCGCGCTAGCGTTTTGGCGATCGGCCGCGCACGAGCCGGGAATCCTAGTTCAGGCCGATCGGCACGTCGCACCGGTGTCCTTCGACGGACGATTGGCCGCCGCGCCGTAGTACAATTCCGCCATAGAAGGAGGCGCTATGCGCGAACAAGGTCCAATCATCGTCCCGCTGGACGGTTCTGAACTGGCCGAAGCGGCGTTGCCGTACGCGGCGGCGCTGGCCGAAGCGCTGCACACGCACCTGGTGCTCGTCACCGTATGGGAAGGCACTGAGAGCGAACTCGGCACGACCTTCCCGGCCATGGCGATGGACATCGAGAAATCGGCGACGAACTACTTCACGACCTACCTGGATGGCATCCGCTCACGCTACGGCCGCGCCGACCAGACGCGCGACATCGTACGGATGGGCGACGCGAACGAAGAGATTCTGAAAGCGATCGACGAGACCGGCGCACGCTTGCTAGTCATGGCAACCCACGGCCGCTCTGGCATGGGCCGCTGGATCTACGGTAGCACCGCAGGGCGCCTGCTGCGTACGTCTCACATTCCAGTCGTCGTCGTCGGCCCACACGTAGCGGCGCGCTCCGACAAGATCGCGATGAAGCACCTGATGGTGCCGCTCGACGGTTCGCCGCTGTCCGAGGCGGCGCTTCCCGTCGCGGCGGCGATCGCCGCCCCGCTCGGCGCGAAGCTCAGCTTGGTGCGCGGCGTCCGCTGGGCGGTGCAAGCGTATCCGTACAGCCTGCCCGACGCGTACATTCCCCAGATCGACGACGAGCTTGAGGCGGGCGCGAAGGCCTACCTGCGCCGCATCGAAGGCGAAGTGCGCGGCGCGAACAAGCAGCTCGATGTCGACGCCTTCGTCGTGCGCGGCGCCGTCGCCGACGGGCTGATGGATGTCGTCGAGAAGCAGTCCGTAGATATGGTGGTGATGACGACGCACGCCCGCGCCGGCATCGCGCGGGCCGCACTGGGCAGCACCGCCGACCGCATGCTGCAAGGGAAGGCTCCCGTGCTGCTCGTGCCGCCGGCCGAGGCCGCGAAGGCGTAACGATTGTTCGCTCGCCGGGCGGATCGATTTCCGATACGCTGGCGCTCGATGCGTATATTGCTCTTCTCCGCCGCGATTGTGCTCGCCGCCGCCGCCTCGGCGTGCGGCAGCGACTCCAAATCCAGCGCTACCGCTACGACAAAGCCGGCGTCCACGCCGAGCGCCGCTGCATCGCCGACCGCCAGCACGCCCGCGGCGCGACCGACCACCGGCCTGACGCCCGCCGCAACGCAGCCCGCATCGGGCGATGTCCTCGAGGTCACCGGCATCGTCGGCGGACTGAACCTGAACGGCAGCAAGATCGAGATTAAGCGCCTACAGGGCGCGTCTGTCACGCAGATCGCCGTCGATGGAACGACCGTCATCCGGAAGGCGACCGGCGGGCGGCTCCAGCTCAAGGATGTCCGTACCTCGGACCGGATCATCGCCCGCGGTGTGCTAAACGACCGGCATGACGCCCTCGTAGCTTCGGAAATCACCGTCCAGGACGTGGTTCCGGGCGCCCAGCCGGGCGGGTAAACCCGGCGATCCTAACCAACCAGCCCTTATCTTGCTACAACGGTGCTGGCAGCCCGAATCTCCGGGCGCGCCTGAGACGTAAGGAGTAGGAGCACGTGGATTACACGGGCTTCCGGGACGACGAGTTGATGGACCGGCTGGCCGGGAAGGATCTCGGTGCGTTCGGCGCGCTCTACGACCGGTACAGCGATCTGGTGTACTCCGTCGCGCTCCGCGTCGTGGCGGATACGCACGTTGCCGAAGATGTTACACAGGACGTCTTTCTGCGCGTGTGGCGGCGGCCGGAGCAGTTCGATCTGAAGCGGGGAAAGTTCGTCACGTGGCTGCTGAGCGTCACCCGCAACCGGTCGATCGATGTGCGGCGCAGCACGGGGCGGCGGCTACGGCGCGAAGCGCTGCCGCCGGTCGCTGGAGAAGAAGAGGATGTGATCCCCAGCACCGACGAGCGCGACGACCCGGCGCTTGCGACGGTGCTGGCGGATGAGCGACGCGCGGTGCGAAAGGCGTTAGAGGTGTTGCCGCAGGAGCAGAAGCTGGCGATTCAGCTCGCATACTTCGGCGGACTGACACAGCAGGAGATAGCGAACCAACTGGGGCAGCCGCTCGGAACGGTGAAGACGCGGATTCGTCTCGGAATGCAAAAGATGCGCGTGGCGCTCGAGGAGCGCAGGGGGAGAGACCGCAACTCTTGATGCAGATGGATTGTGACGGCGTAGCAGAGAATATCGACGCTTGGGCGCTTGGCGCGCTGGACGTCGAAGAGGCTGCGGCGCTCGATACGCACGTTGCGGGCTGCGCAGCGTGCCGCCTGCTGGCGGACGCGGCGAGCGAACGCGCGGCATCGATAGCGATGGCGGTGCCGCTGGTCAGCGCCAGTCATCAGTTGAAGGCACGCGTGATGGCGGCGGCCTCGGTGATGAGCGACTTGCCGGCGCGGCGAGCGGCGAACGCATCACGATGGTGGTTCGCCGGCGCCGCAGCCGCGGTTGCGTTCGGCATCGGCGCGCTGACGTGGGGCGGCTATCTGCAGACGCAGGTCAGCGATTTGCGCGATCGAGAGGCGCGCGTCCGAACCGACGCGACGGCGCAATCGAACCAGTTTGCGACGATGCGCACGGAGCTGGTACAGGCATCGGCGAAAAACGTCAGCCTCGGAAGCGATCAGGATGCCGTGCTCGATATCGTGTCGCGGCCCGACCTGCAGCGGCTGCCGATGTCGGGCACAAACGCCGCGCCTGCCGCCAGCGGACGCTACATCTGGAGTCGCACCGGCGGGCTCGGCGCGCTGGTCACGAGCAACCTGCCGGCGCTGCCCGAGGGTAAGACGTATTGCATGTGGATCGTGTACGAGAACGCGTGGACGCGTGGCGGCGCCTTCGATGTCGACCAGACGGGCGCCGGGCGCCTCATCGTCCGCGACCTGGCCAGCGGACAGGATCACGGCGCGTTCCGCGGCTTCGCCGTCACCATCGAGCCCTCGACCGCAACCACACAACACACGGGCGCGACGGTGTTGGAGAGTGGGCTGCAGTGAGTTTGCAGTTCACAGTTCGTAGTTCGCTCCCGGTAGAACGCGGGAGGTAAGCGCGCCGTCCGCCTACGCCGAAGCACAGCCAGCGCCGGCTGTGATCCCGCGTCCATCTACCCCCTTCGTGGTCCTTACCCTTCGTGTCCTTCGTGGTTAACCCGTCGTGGCTAACCCGCGGGCAGCAGCGCGTTGAGGTCGAAGACTTCGCCGAGCTTGGGGACGTACGCCTTGAGGTGCAGTTCGTCCGTCAAACGCTTTGACAGCGCGGCGGATCCTTCCGGCTCGCCGTGCACGACGAAGCCCATCTTGGGCGATGGTGCGGCGGAGCCAACCCAACGCATCAGCTCGTTGCTGTCGGCATGCGCCGACAGCCCGAGCAGCGAGATCACCTGGGCGCGCACGGGGATCTCCGCGCCGTGCATCCGCAGCGAAGTCGCACCATCGATGAGCAAACGCCCGCGCGTGCCCCCCGCCTGAAACCCGGCCAGCACGATGAGGTTCTTCGGATCGGGCGCCAGCCGCTCCAAATGATGCAGCACGCGGCCGCCCGTGAGCATGCCGCTGGCAGCGATGATCACCCGCGCACCAGTCAGGCGATTGAGCTCCTTCGATTCTTCGACGCTGCTGTGGAATTGCACGTCCTTCGGGAACAGGTGCTGCCACTCGGCCTGCGTCAGCGACGCGTCGAGGTCCCGCGTGCCGGCGTACTTGTGGTAGATCTCGGTCACCTTGACGGCCATCGGGCTATCGATGTGGATCGGGATCTCGGAGATCTCGCCGGACTCCATCAGTTCCCTCAGCATCAGCATGATGAGCTGCGCGCGTGCGACAGCGAACGCCGGGATGAGAATGATGCCGCCGCGGTTCAGCGTGTCGCAAAACGGCTTGCGGATCTGGTCGATCAGCGGCGTCGCATCGTGCACGCGATTGCCGTACGTCGATTCGATGACGAGCGCGTCGCACGTCGGCAGCGGCTCCGGATCGTTGTGCAGCGGCACGTTGTACCGGCCGATGTCGCCGCTGAAGACGATCGTCGTGTCGCGGCCTCCGGCCTGCGTGCGTACTATCGCGAACGCGGCACCAAGGATGTGGCCCGCCTCGAAGAACTCGACTGTGACGCCGCCGTCGAGATCGAACGGCTGGTGGTAGTCGTGCGCGCGGAACAGCCGCATCGTGCGATCCACATCGTCGCTGTTGTAGAGCGGCTCTGCGGGAGCGTGCTTGCTGTATCCCTTCTTGTTCGCGTAGTGCGCGTCCTCCTCCTGTAGCTTCGCGGAGTCGAGCAGGATCAGCTGCGCCAACTCGCGCGTCGGCGGCGTGCAGTGAATCGTGCCGCGAAACCCGTCGCGCACGAGCCGAGGCAGCGAGCCGCAGTGGTCGAGATGCGCGTGCGTGAGGATGATGTTCGCAACCGACGTTGGGTTGAAGTCCGGCTTACGCCAGTTCAGTTCGCGCAGCGCCTTGCCGCCCTGGAACATGCCCGAATCGACGAGCAGCTGGTGGCTATCTATGGTGAGCAGATGCCGGGAGCCGGTGACCGTGCCCGCCGCGCCCTGAAACGAAAGTTTGAAGTCCATACACGCGCTCCGATTCCTGTTCGCGACGGGTGTTGAGGCGATGGTATCGGTCAGGGCGCGGGGGGCCAATGGCTTTCGCGAGGGGCGATGGAATAGTCGCTTCCAACGGGCGAGCGCGGCGGGCAGACGTAACAAAATACGCACTTTCCTGATATCTGCGCGTAACGTGCTGGAGCTACGTTGGGGTCGAGGCGTTCGCGGGGGCGCAGACGAAGGAGAAGCATCATGGCCGTTTTGGTGAACACGCGAACCGAGCCCGACTTCAGAAGCGAACCCCATCGCTGGCAGACATCGATGCTGGCGCGCGTCGTGCGTCGTATCGGCCGCCAATGGGTGATCACGCGGCACGTCGATGCCTACTGCCAACCGATGACGGTGTCGGGCGTCGAGCACTTCGCTTCGGTACACGGGCCGGCGATCATCATCGCCAACCACAGCTCGCATTTCGATACGCCGGTGGCGCTTTCGGTGCTGCCGGAGCGCATCCGGCGCGAGACGGCCGTTGGTGCTGCGGCCGACCGGTTCTACCGGCGCGGCAAACGCACGTGGTGGTACTCACTGTTCTTCAACACGTTTCCCATCGTCCGCGGCGGCGGCAGCGCGACGCTGGACTACGCGCAGGAGTTATTGCGGCGCGGCTGGTCCGTCGTCATCTTCCCAGAGGGCACGCGATCGACTTCGGGCGAAGTGCGCCAATTCCGCCACGGCGTCGCCATCCTGGCGCTGGAGGCGAAGGTGCCGGTGGTACCGATCTTCACCGAAGGTCTGCGCAACGTCATGCCGAAAGGCGAACGCGTACCGCGCGCGGCCGCAGTCAGCGTGCGCGTCGGTGCGCCGGTGTGGCTCGACGATGTTTCGTCGGTACCGGAAGCGACGGAGCGGCTACAGACAGCGTTGCTGTCACTCGGCGGCATCGTGGCCGACGACGAG
>JANXYW010000017.1 GCA_025355835.1 Chloroflexota bacterium | reverse complement strand
ACGATCGGCATCGTCACCGACGACGGCCTCGTCCGCATCCACGACGGCGATCTCGAAGTCGCGTGCGTCTCCGCCACAATGCTCGTCGACGCGCCGACGTACGAACGCGAAAGCATCAAGCCGGAGTGGCTGACCGAACTCCAGGAGTTCGATTTCTCGACGCTGCCAGATCTCCCGCAGAACGCGAACAGAGGCGAATCGCGCTCTCAATTGCGCGCGGAGGGACCGTTCGGGGAGTACCCGTACTCCGCCACTCGGTCGAAGCTGCTTCTCGACATGCTCGCGTCGCCCGAGATCGCGTCCAAGCGCATCGTTTGGCGCCAGTACGACCACCAGGTTGGTACGAACACCGTCGTACCGCCAGGGAGCGACGCGGCCGTGGTGCGCATCAAAGGCACGAAGAAGGCGCTCGCCATTTCGACCGACGGCAACGCCGCGTACACCTACCTTGATCCCTATATCGGCGGCGCGATCGCCGTCGCGGAAGCGGCGCGCAACGTCGCCTGCACCGGTGCCAAGCCGATCGCGCTCACGAACTGCCTGAACTTCGGCAACCCGGAGAAACCAGACGTCTACTACCAGATGAAGGAAGCGATCCGCGGCATGGCGGACGCCGCCCGCGCGCTTGAGATCCCCGTGATCAGCGGCAATGTCAGTCTTTACAACGAAAACAACGGGGAAGCGATCTGGCCGACGCCCGTCGTCGGCTGCGTTGGTTTGATCGAAGATGTCGATGACGTCCTGCCCATGGGCTTTCCGGGCGGGGGACTCATCGCTGCCGTCTTCGCAGGCTTGCCAGAAAAGTACGAACGGTCGACGTATCCGCGCGCCTTAGCTGGATCGCAATACATGGCTCAAACGTCGAATACGACACGCGGTCGGCCGCACATCGATCTACAAGGCGAAGTGCGTCTTCAACGGTTTCTTCGGGCAGCGATAGATCGGAAGCTGATCCTGAGTGCCCACGACGTGGGCCCGGGCGGGCTTACGGTGGCGCTCGCCGAGTCTTGTCTTGCGGGCAACGTCGGATGCCTCTTCACGATTCAAGGTGAGCGCGATGACGTGAATCTGTTCGGGGAATCGCAATCGTTCGTCGTCGCGACGTGTCGGGAACAGGATCTCGAGGCGCTCGAAGACCTCGCGCGACAACATCACAGCAGCCTAGTCATATCCGGAGAGACCGGCGGCGATCGCCTGCGCGTCGAATTCATTGATGTGACTCTCGACGAAATGCGCGACGCATACGAATCCGGCCTTCCGCGCGCGCTCGAAGGCATCACCGCGAACGCCTAGCCGCTCACTCCGCTACCAGCACCGCGCCCTCGATCGCCGCGCTCGCATTCGACGCGAGATACGCCACCGCGGCAGCGAGATCCATCGACCGCGCAGCGTGATGCTCCTTGATCGACGGACCGATCGCCGTGGCCGCCGCCCGCGACGCGATGAGCGCATTCGCCCGCAACCCGACGTCAGCAAGCCCCCGCGTCCATACCAGCAGCGCCCGCGCGTCGTCCGGCCCATCATCGTCACCCACGAGCACGACGATCGCCGGATCTGATCGAAGCCCGGCAAGCGCCTCGCGCGGCAGCGGATGCGGCGCGTGCCAAACGAGAATGCTGATCGGCCCCAGTTCCGCCGTCGCAGCGGCAATCGCCGCGCGTACGGCCGGCTCGCGACCGTCCGACGTCAACGCGATGCCCTTGCGGCCGAGCGCCCAGAACTCGTTCGCGGTGCTGTTCGCGGCGAACTCCGCTTTCGTGTCCTCAGAGATCGTCACGACGGCGACGTTCGCGCCTGCCTCAGCCAGCGCGACGGCCGCGCGGCGCCCGGCCGGACGCTCGACGCCCAGCACGAGGGCATTGCGCCGGGCGAGCGGCGCCGCGTCCGTCACAGCCGCACCGCGGTCATCCAGATGTGGTTGCAGAAGAAGCGGTTCAGCGGTGGATGCGCGCTGAGAGGCCGCAGGAATCGCAGGAAGTCCAGCACGCCCAGTTCGATGTTCAGCCGCCTCGACGAGAAGTAGCCGCTACGTGCCGGCGGCTCCCAGAATTCGACGTCGCGCACGGCGAACCCGTGGCGCTCGACCTCCGATTGCAGGCGCGGCGCCGACTGCTCATTGATGTGCATCTCGCGCTCGAATGTGTCGTGCGGGAACTCGCGATCGGTCGGCAGCATCGTCTCGTTGAAGAGACCGTCGCTGTACTTCAGCTTCCGGCTCATCCACAGCGCGGCTTGATTGATACGGCGGCTGTAGTTCGGATAGATCTTTTCCTCGAACACCTTGTTCGGCGACGTGTGCATCACCAGCAGCCCGCCGGGCCGTATCGTCCGTCGCAGCTCCGCGAACGCCTGCGCCAACTCCTGCGGATACAGATGCTCGACGACGTCCATCATGAACACGACGTCGAAGAAGCCGTCATCGAACCGCAGCGCCTTCACGTCCATCTGTTCGGCGTGTGTGTGTTCGCGGATCGCCACATCGACCGACGACAGCGCGCCCACGGCAATATCCACCGCCGCCTGCGCGTAGTCGATGCCCCACGCCTCGGCGCCACGCATCGCCGACTGGATCACCAGCTCGCCGCGCCCGCAGCCGACATCCAGCACGCGCTTGCCGCGCAGTTCGCCGGCGAGCGACAGCGCCTTGATGAAGCGCGGGCCGACTTTGCGCCCGCCGCTCATCACGAAGTCCTCGTAGCCGTGGCAGTTCGTCAGGTAGTAGTCGTCCGTATAGACATCGGGTTCGACACGCTCTGGGACGCCGGGGTTAGTCGTCAAGGTGCATGATCTCCCGCACGGTCGCGATTGTCCGCTCACCGTGCCCCTTATCCAGCAGCAGTGCGTCCAGATACGCGCGGTCGAAGCCATGCGCCAGCAGATAGTCCGCGATGCCCGTCGAACGCTCAGGGCGGCTGAGCAGCACGTTCGCCACCAGTTGCCACTCCAGCGGCACGACGGGAATGTGGTGCTCCTCGAAGTGAATCAGCCGCACCTTGTCGCTCCAGCGCGCGAAGTGCTGCGTGGCGTCGATGACGCCGTCAGCGACGCGAATCACGAGGTCGCCCATCACCTCCACCTTCACATCCACCACCTCGAAGATGCCGAAGTGGCTGGCATAAAGCTCAGACTCGCTGTACGCCACCTGACGCATCGTCGCGCCCAGCCCGCCGATGCTGCCGGACATGATGTATGCGCCGTCGCGCGTCGTCACCAGATCGATGTCGGGCGGCGTGTAGTTGCAGATGCCCTGGAGCACCGATGCGGTGCTGCCCATCACCGCCCACGGCTGTTGCGCGCGGAACATCGTCGGGATGATGGCGTTGATGCACGCCGACAGCGCGCGCCGCACGCCGTCTGTCATCCCATCGCCGCAGGGCACCGTTTCTCCAGCCATGATCGCAGTCTAGCGAACGCGCTGCTCAGGGTCTGCGGGTGGATGCGCCGCTCCAGAAAGCGCCGATCTCGTCCGCGATGCGGCGTCCGTGCGCCTCAGCGGCAGCAGCAGCGGGTGCGGCGGCCGCCGGATCCATTAGGCTCGTTGCCGACCGCTTCGCCGCGTCGTCGAACTGGATCACGGCAACCTTCGCACCCGCAGCCTCGAGTCCGGCCGTCTCGGCAGCGATCTGCCTCGCCATGAGCCGGCCGAATGCACTCTCCGTCGATGATCCCATCGGCGCGACGATCAGCACTACGTCAGGCGCGATCCGTTCAGCGAGATCCGCCGACGTACCGGATCGCAGGCCGCCGTCCGTGTAGCGCCGCCCCTCGATCGTCACCGGCGGGAACATGCCGGGCACGGAGCACGAGGCTGATATCGCGCGCTGCATCGGCACACCCGACGCCGCATCGAACGCGCGCATCTCGCCGGACTCGCAGTCGACTGCGACGATCAGCAATGGACTGGCGGGCCACGCGCCGCCTTCGTTTCGCTCGGAGCGGGCGAGCAACTCTTCTTCCGGCATCGTCTTCGCCTCAAGCGCGAGCTTGCCGACGTGCGCGCAGTTCGCAGGCGTCATCTCGTCGAAGGACGCCCAGGCCGTGAACACAGCAGCGATCGACGTGACATCAGGCTTGTCGCCGGCAGGCGGCGCGGGACGCTCGCGCCCCTCACGCGTCATATCGCGCGGATCGCGCCCGGAGGCGATTTGCGATCCCACGATCGATCCGGCAGACGTACCGACGATCAGATCAGCGGCGCGCAGATCGACGCCGCCCTCCATCAAACCGGCGAGCAGCGCCGTCTCCCACGCCACGCCAACGATGCCGCCGCCACCAAGTACTAACGCGCGCCTCATAGCCACTCCTCGCCGTTCACAGAGGAAGTGTGACCGCTCGACTACTTGCGCGCACGGCCGGTCTTGCCCCGCCGACCCGGCGTCTCCGCCCGCTGCGGTTCCCCGAGCACGATCGCGGTACACACGGCATGATCGACGAGACGCGATGCCAGCCGCTCGCCGAGATCATCGAGTGAGAGCGCGGTCGTGATGACGGTCGGCAGGCGCGCCGTGTGGCGATAATTCAGGAGCTGGAACAGGCGGTCACGCACCCAGGCGATGCCCATCTGCGTGTCGAGATCGTCCAGGATCAGCAGCGGCGCGTTCCGCATGTCGTCGAACGCTGCGTGCGAGTCGCGTCCGTCGTCGGACGAGAAGCCGCGTCGCAAGTAGTCCAGCAGATCCGGCACGACGATGAACGCCGGCGTTTCGCCGCGCTGCCGCCGATAATTGGCGATGGCGGCGGCGAGGTGCGTCTTGCCGGATCCATGCGGCCCCATGAATAGCAGCCAACCATCCGGCTTCTCGGCAAACGCGAGTGCTTGGCGGTACGCATTCTCCATCCGCTTGCGCTCATCGATCGGCAGGTGCAGGCTACGCACATCGAAGCGCTCGAACGTCATGTCGCGGATCAACGGATGATCCAGCACATCCAGCGCGCTCAGCTCCGACGGCCGCCGCGCTTCCAGCACGTAGACGCGCGCGATACTTGCGTCGGTCAGGCGCGTACGGAGGCGCTCGTCGATCTGCTCAGGCAGCAGGTTCGTCGTCACGACTGTCGGCAGGCGCGTGTTGAAGCGATGGTTGATCAGCTGAAACAGCTTCTCTTGCGCCCACGGCGTCGGTGCTTGCGTCCCGAGGTCGTCGAGGACCAGCACCGGCGTGTTGCGCACGCGCTCGAACAGTTCGTCGTACGCGACGTCGGCACCCGGCTGGTAGGCGGCGCGCAGGTGATCGAGCAGGTCTGGCACGACGACGAAGAGTGCCGGTTCGCCCCGCTCCAGCAGTCGATTCACGACCGCCGCTGCGATGTGCGTCTTGCCACAACCGCTCGTGCCCGAGAGCACGAGCCAGCCGTCTGGCGCGTCCGCAAACGAACGCGCGTCGTCGACGCAGCGTTTGTACTGCTCCTGTTCGCGCGCACCTGCGCTGCGCCCGCGTGCGATGAGATTCGCGAACGTCAGCCGCGACAGCGCGCCAATGTTCGAGTAGCGCGCGAGCCGTGCCGATCGCGCCGCATCGCTCTCGTCCGCAGCGCAACGGCACGGCACGACCTTGCCGAAGTCCGCGTGATCGAACGGCACGTTGACGCGCACGTAGCGCGCGCCCTGACAGAGCGCGCAGACATCGCCGTCCGGCGGCGCAACGGTATCGCCAGCACGCAGAGAGATCGGCCGCCGCTCAGCCCTTGAGTCGCTGCTTGAGGATGCTCCCGTACTTCCCGCGGAAGTACCGGTCGTCCCCGGCAGGATCTCGTTCAGTCTTCGCATGGTCCCGTCCTTCGGATGCCCACCGTTCCAAAATGCGCGATATGTAGCGCCAACTCCGCACGTTCTGCGCCGCCGCCTCGCGGAACGCTTCTGCAATCCACTCAGCGGGATAGAGCCGCTCCGCCTCCGTCAGGTCGTCCGCGATGCCGGGCCCCAGCGTGCCCACGAGCGATTCGTACAACGCGAAAATGCCCGGAGTCGCGGCACCCTCCGCAGGCTGATGAGCAACCACGCTCCCCAATTCCACCGTTCCCGCGCGCACCGACTCCATGCCCCGACGATCCGCGGGTGCGTTCAGGAAGTACAATTCGCGCCGCTCGCCCTCGCGCTCGACCGCCAACGAAAGCAGCATGCCCGCATCGACCGCTCGCGCCAGCCCGCGGCTCAGCGCATTCGCGTCCAATCCGGCAGTCCGCAAATACGCCGCCAGCGGCGGATCGCTCCCGAGTTCTTCTTCGGTGACGAACCGTGGACTCCCGCGCTTCGCCTGCAACGCCTGAAACGCGTACAACGCCACACCAACAGCAGCGGCGTCATCCGCAAGCGACGGAAGCACGTCGCTGAAAAACACGTTCGGTACCGCCGTCGACTGCGGACGCGACGGAAACCCAGCGAACGTCATGCGTTCGCCAGGCCGATCCCGCTTCCCGTCTCTCGTTTCCCGCATCCCCAACCCACCTACGCCGATTCCTCTTCAACGACCATCAGATCCTCGAAGCGCGAGAGATGGTTGCGGAACCGCAGATGCACGATGCCCGTCGGGCCGTTGCGGTGCTTCGCGACGATGAGCTTCGTGATGCCTTCCGGGTACGGTTGGTCGAAGTTGCGCGTCTCCCAGTCCTCGCGCGTCACGTAAATGTCCTCGCGGTAGATGAACATCACGACGTCGGCATCCTGCTCGATGCTGCCCGACTCGCGGAGGTCGCTGAGCATGGGGATGTGCGGCTGGCGCATCTCGGGCGCACGCGACAACTGCGCCGCGGCGATGATCGGCACGTCGAGATCGCGCGCCAGCATCTTCAGCCCGCGCGATATCTCGCTGACCTCCTGCACGCGGTTGTCGCTTCGGCGGCTGGAACCCTGCATGAGCTGCAGGTAGTCGATGATCACGAGATCGAGGCCGCCGAGCTGTTGCTTCAGCCTGCGGAGCTTCGTCTGCAACTGCCCAATCGTGACAAGGGACGAGTCGTCGATGTAGATCTCGAGGCCCGCCAACTCGCCCGTCGCGTTCATGGCGCGGCGCTCTTCGATCTCGGACATCTGGCCGAGACGGAGCCGTGCGCCATCAATGCCAGACTCCGCGGCGAGGAGGCGCTGCGCAAATTGCTCGCCCGACATCTCGATGCTAAAAATCGCGACGCGCGCGTTCTGTCCAACCGCTGCGTTGCGCGCGAAGTTGAGCGCGAGCGCCGACTTGCCGACACTCGGCCGCGCGGCGAGGATGACCAAGTCCGAGCGGTGGAAGCCGCCGAGCAGCGTATCGAGGTCCATGAAGCCTGAGCGGATCGAGCCGATCGAGCCGGCGAACGGCGCATCGATGCCAGGCGCTTCCCAGAACTGCTCCAACAGCGTCCGCAGCGGTACGAGGTCGCTCATCCGCTGCGACTGACGCAGCGCCATGATCAGGTTCTCCGCGCGCGTGATCGCGCTCTCGAGATCAGGGCCGCCCTGGTACGCCACCTGCACGATCTGCGAACCGGCGGTGATCATGCCGCGGTACGTGGCATCGCGCTTCACGATGTGCGCGTAATGCTCGACGCCGACCGGCGTCGCGAGATCGCCGACGATGCGCGCCAGGTACGGGATACCGCCCGCTTCATCGAGCTTCTCGCGCCGCGCCAACTCGTGCGCGAGCGTCACCTGGTTCACGGGCTCGTTGCGCGACCACAGCGCGAGGCACGCCTCGTACGCCCAGCGGTTCTGGTCGCGATAGAAATCCTCCGG
>JANXYW010000259.1 GCA_025355835.1 Chloroflexota bacterium | reverse complement strand
CGAAAGCCGCCATCGCAGGCATCGCGAAAGAGCACGCGATCGGCATCATCGCCGGAACGGCCACGGATGGCGTATCGATGCTCGGCGACATCGACTGGGCGAAGGGCCAGGTGCGCTGGCTGATGTACAACTGCGGCATCGTCGACCCGGACAACATTGACCACTACATCGCGCGCGGCGGCTATTCGCACTACATGGCGGCGGCGCAGATGGATCGCGATGCGCTGATCAACGTCGTGAAGGGCTCGACGCTGCGCGGGCACTCCGGCTCGTTCTTCTCGACGGGCATGAAGTGGAGCTTCCTGAAGGACGCGAAGGCTGAGCCGAAGTACCTCGTCTGCAACGCCGACGAGGGCGACCCGGGCGGCTGGGTGAACCGCGTCGTCATGGAGAGCGACCCGCACATGCTGCTCGAAGGCATGCTCATCGGCGCCTACGCGACGGGCGCCACGCACGGCTGGATCTACATCCGTGACGAGTATCCGCTGGCCGTCGAGCGCGTGAACCGCGCGCTGCAGGCGTGCCGCGATAACGGCATCTTCGGCGAGAACGTGCTCGGCACCGGCGTGCATTTCGACGCCGAAGTGATCCGCGGCGCGGGCGCCTATGTCTGCGGCGACGAGACGGGCCTGATCTCGTCGGTCAATGACGAGCGCGGGATGCCGCGCATCAAGCCGCCGTTCCCGGCGCAGAGCGGCGTGCTGGGCAAGCCGACGAACGTCAACAACGTCGAGACCTACGCCAGCGTCACGACGCTGCTGCGCGTCACGCCCGATACATTCAGCACCGTCGGCACGGAGATCAACCGCGGCACGAAGATGTTCACGGTGTCCGGCGCGTCCGAAAAATCAGGCTGCCTCGAGGTGCCGTTCGGCATTTCCGTAGCCGAGGTGCTCGCGATGTCGGGCGGCATCGCCAACGGGCGCACCTTCAAGGCGCTGCAGCAGGGCGGCCCGCTCTCCGGCCTGCTGCCGTCGAGCATCGCCGCAGATCTGCCGCTCGAGCCGGAGCCGTTCCGCGCGCTCGGCGCTGGTATGGGTGGCGGCGGACTGATCTTCGTCGATGAGACGTCCTGCGTCATCAACATGAACGCGATGTTCTCGTGGTTCCTCGAAGACGAGTCGTGCGGCCGCTGCACGACGTGCCGTGGCGGCAATCAGCGCATGGTCGAGATCATGGAGCGCACAGCGCGCGGCGAGGCGCATCCGGACGACCCCGAGCGCATCAAGTCGCTCGCCGCGTCGATGCAGTACTCGAACTGCTTCCACGGCACGCTCTCGCCGGTGATCATCAACAACACGATGACGCACTTCCGCGCCGAGTACGATGCGCACGCGCTGGAGCATCGCTGCCCCGCGCAAGTGTGCGACGGTCTTATCCGCTACCGCATCACGAATCAGTCCGCAGCCGTCGCGGAAGCCGCCGCGATCTGCCCGACGAAGGCGATCGCACAGACGAACGGCGCATGGGCCGTCGACGATGCAACATGCATCCGCTGCAATGCCTGCCGCGAAGTCGCGCCAAACGACATCGTGATAGAAGATAAGTTCCGCGACACGCTGCCGCTGCGCGTCATAGAGCGCGCGGATGTCGCCCGCGCCGGCGGCTAGGCTTCGCGAGAACCTAGAACCTAGAACCTAGAACCTAGAACCTAAGACCTACCCTGCTAGGCGTCCTGCGCAAAAGACGAAATTACAAAACAGGTACATCGCCAGATTCAAATCGCGTGACATAACTGTTACGCGATGCGGCGTTACTGCGGGTATGGGCGCAGGTTCTGCATGACGGCGAGGAAGGTTGCTTCGTCGATCAGCGGGTTCGCGTCCGGCCCACCGGGCACCAAAGGCCCGCCTGCCCCTGCAATAGCGATAACGGTCGTGTCGCCAAACTTAAGCTGGAGGACGAGTTCCTCGACCGGTCTCGTTCCTCCGGCTATGGCTGAGAGCTTGGCGTCCTGTCCGGCGACGCGAACGAATTTCGTCGCGGAAGCGTCTACTCGACCGCGATCCTTCTCCCACGCGGCCGGGCTGTAGACGACGACTTCTAGGCCAACGGCGCCCGACGATCCGCGCAGCGCCAGATCCGCGTTGTATTCCATCCGGACGCCGCCGCCGGCCACTTGACCCGGCAAGTCGCTCGTGACCGGGCCTTGAAATACGAGGCCGCCCGCCGTGAACTCACGTCCGAGCCAGTAGGGCGTGTAGCCGTCCCTATCCGCAGATGCGACCACGGTCTTGAAGTTATTGAAGACGCTTTCTCGCGACGGCGGCTCGGGCGCGCGCCGCCACTTGAGCAGCCGGCGAGCGCGACAGACATCGCCGCGAAGCCGATCGCCACGAACGCGAGCATCGTACACAGAGAGAGTGCGAACTTCATCGTACGGGCAGGTTACGCGATGTGGCGCTACTGCGGGTATGGGCGGAGGTTCTGCATGACGGCGAGGAAGGTCTGCTTGTCGGTCAGCGGGTTCGCGTCCGGAGCTGGAGTGGCTGAATACGTGTGCCCCGCAATCGCGAGTACAGTGGTGTCGACTAGCTGCACGATCAGCCGGATCTCCTCCAGTGTTCCCAGACGGTCGTGCGACTCAAGTATGCGGCCTGCATGACCAGCGATCGTTACATCGGTTATCGTCACGCCCGGGGACGACGCCACTCCTTGCACATCTTGAGCGCCCTTCACGCGATCCCACGCCCCAGAGCTGTACAGATTGATCTGTAGACCAACGCTGCCACGCCCAGGCAATAGGGTTGCGTCGTACGTGAACCGCGCGCCGCCTCCATCAACCTCCTCGCCAAAGTCGCCGGTCGAAGGACCCGTAAACGCCAAGCCCCCCCTGAAAGCCGCGCCCCAGCCAGTACGGTGTGTAGCCATCCTTGCTTGCATTGGCGACGCCCTTCTGAAAGTTGCGGTAGTCCTGGTCGGGTGCGCGCGTCTCGGCCCCGCAGGCGGCGCTAGCAATGGCTAGCACGAAAAGAAGAGCCGCGATCCTCGCAGGGCTTCGCACGAACGCGAGCATCGTACACAGAGAGAGTGCGAGTTTCATCGTACGCGCAGGTTACGCGATGCTGCGCTACTGCGGGTATGGGCGGAGGTTCTGCATGACGGCGAGGAACGTGGCCTCGTCGATTAGAGGGTTCGGGTCGGGCTGTGGGGTCGAGACGATAGTAGGAAGTGCGCTACCTGTGACGACCGTCGCGACGGTCTTCCCGTAGTCGATGATCAGCGTTTGTGAGCTCACCTTGCCTGGCGAATCATACCGTGTCCAAAGCACAGCCTCGTTGCCGTTGACGTAGACGGTCTTCCTCTCTCTGCCCGGCAACGGACTCAACGGGTCGAACCGATCCCATGCCCGTCGGCTATACAGCGTGAGTTCAAGCTCGCAACACCGCGTCGTTGTGTAAGACAGTTGCAGGCCGTCAACATCATTGACACCAATTCCAGCACCGAGGCCGCCACTACCAGCGGCTGCGTTGGCCTGCGGCCCTTGGTAGGTTAGCGCCCCTGCCTTGAACTCCCGTCCCATCCAATACGCAGCGTAATTGCGGTTCGGCGACGCTACCGCTGTCTCGAAATTTCCGTAGAGATCGCGGTTGACTTGGTCTTCCGTCGGTAACCCGCCGCACGACGCAGCTAACACCGGGCCCAGCGCGCCGAGGGAGAGCGCGAGCGATCGTGCGCGACCACGGCAGTTCACTGAGGATACGGCCGCAGGTTCTGCATCGCCGCTAGGAACGTCGCTTCATCCATCCGGCCGTCCAATCCAGCGCCGGGCGTCACCTGCAGAAGCGGAGATGCGGTCGCCTCGACCACCGTTCGACCGTAATCGATTACCAAAGCCCAACCCGCAACCTCGCCCGGCGAATAAAGACTTGTCCAGAGCACTGCAGACTCACCGTTCACGTCCGCCTCCTTAGATCGCAGTGTCGGCTGCTCTCCCCTGGTGGGCCTCCGATCCCACGCCGCTCGGCTGAACAACGTAATGCCGATGCCCGGGCAAGTGCGGCAGCCCGGGGCATAATCTATCGTCAGGTGGTCGGCGTCATTCAAGCCGATACCGGAGCCTAGTCCCTCGCTTCCAGCGCGAGCACTGGCCTCGGGACCCTTGTAGGTCATTCCCCGTGCCTCGAACGAACGTCCCATCCAGTACACGTCGTAGTTGCGGTCGGACGCCACCGCCGTCTGGAAATTGCCGTAGAGATCGCGGTTGACTTGTTCTTCCGTAGGTAACCCACCGCACGACGCGGCTAACACCGCGCCCAGCGCGCCGAGGGAGAGCGCGAGCGAGCGTGCGCGAGCGCGGCAGTTCACTGCGGGTATGGGCGGAGGTTTTGCATGACCGCGAGGAAGGTGGTCTCGTCGATCAGGGGATTCAACTCGGGCCCCGCCGTTGCGAGGAGCCCTCCCGGCACCGTGGGCCGCCCTTTCACCGGGGCGGGGAAGATCGAGCTCGTGACGGCTTCGACCACGGTTCTGCCGTAGTCCACCACTATGGTTCGCGAGTCGACCTGCCCGCCATCGAACCTCGTCCGGAGCTGCGCCTCGTGCCCGTTCACTTGGACGGCCCTATTCTGCAGATCTGGCCGTGGAGGTCTTGCCGATGGTCTGTCCCACGCCTCGTGGCTGTACAGGGTCACCTGCAAGCTCGAGCAGTTGCAGTTCGGGAGGTACGACAGTGCCAGGTGGTCGGGATCATTCAGCCCAATGCCGGCGCCCAGGCCCTCGCTTCCAGCGCGGGCACTGGCTTCCGGACCCTTGTAGGTCAGCCCCCCCGCAGTGAACTCCCGGCCCATCCAGTACACGTCGTAGTTGCGGTCGGACGCCACCGCCGTCTGGAAATTACCGTAGAGATCGCGGTTGACCTGTTCCTCAGTCGGCAACGAGCCGCAGGACGTGGAGATGATGGCCATGCCGAGAAGAAAGCATCCCAACTTGCCATAAGTAATCGCGTTTCTTGCGCGAACTGGTAGTAGGTTTGACATCAATATGCTCCCTACCGACTGAACGGGATTGCCACAGAGATATCGCGGTTCGCTGTCACCATTGTAGTCGGCCTGATCGCGACCGGTCTAATGACGAACGTGCGCGAAGTGCGGTCTGCGCCGGAGTCCATTACTTCAACTGTGGCGCTCGCGCCCCCGGCACAGGCGCCGCAGACCGCCGCTCCAGCCACTGCTTCGTCCCTGGGGCACATCGGGGTCGATTCCGGGTCCGGTCTTCGGCCCGGCGGCGCGATATCACGCCAAGGATTACCCCGGCGTGAGCCACAGCGGCGGCATCCCACAATGCGACGACACCAACAAGCTCACCAACAACACCACGGTCGTGGGGAACCTGCTGCCCGACATCAAGCCCAACCTCGGCTTCCCGGGCTTTCCGCCGGCCGCACCAGCGCCGCTCGTCTCTGCGCAGCCGGTCGCGCCCGAGATCGCCGCTCTCCACCTCGTCGATAGCGGCGTGACTGACGGTGTGACCAACACGCACACGCTGACGATACCTTTCGGGTTGCCCAGCGCCACCTTCGCCGCAATGTGGGTCCCCGGCGACGCGCCGCCCAGCCTCACGGTGCAGGTGCTGCGGCCCGGAGGCACGCCGGTGGGGCCGTCGGATGCGGATGTACTCCAGGCGCTGAGCATGGATGGCTCCGCCAACAGCCTCTACGTAGCGGCCTCGGGATTTACGATCGCAAACCCGTCCGCCGGCGATTGGTCGGTGCGCGTGACGGGCGTCGCCACCGGGCCCGCCGGCGCACCCTACATAGCCAGCGTGTTCCCTGATAGCAACGTGAGCGTGAGCGCCAACACAACGGCCGATGTCGTGCTCGCAGGCGGCGCGCAGACGGCCACGGCGCAGCTCCTCGATGGAAATACGCCCGTGGCAGCGACCATTTCCGCGCGCCTGATCAAGGTAGATGGCAGCGAGCAGACGATGA
>JANXYW010000387.1 GCA_025355835.1 Chloroflexota bacterium | reverse complement strand
AGATCCGCCTGCTGGTGTGCCAGCGATACGAACATCGACTCGAACTGGGCGGGCGGCAAGTAGATGCCGGCTTCGAGCATGGCGTGGAAGAAGCGGCCGTAGCGGGCGGTGTCGGCGCGCTTCGCGGAGTCGTAGTCGTGTGG
The DNA here is from genome assembly GCA_025355835.1 of Chloroflexota bacterium. Classification (GTDB taxonomy): domain Bacteria; phylum Chloroflexota; class Dehalococcoidia; order DSTF01; family JACRBR01; genus JANXYW01. The sequence continues at coordinate 2,169 of JANXYW010000387.1, read as the reverse complement.
GGCGTCCGCAGCGAAGAACACGGTGAGCATCGAGCCGAGCTGCACGATCGTGACGCCGCTCGCCTCCGATTGCGCTGCCGCGTCGCGAAGGCCGGCCGCCAAGTGCGCGCCCATCGCGTCGAGGCCGCGGTAGACCTGCTCGTTCGCGAGCACGCGCAGCGTGACGATGCCGGCCGCCATCGCCATCGGATTGCCGGAGAGTGTGCCCGCCTGGTAGACGGGGCCGCTCGGCGCGATCATCGCCATCACATCGGCACGGCCGCCGTACGCGCCGACGGGCAGCCCGCCGCCGATCACTTTGCCCAGGCATGTCAGATCGGGCACGACGCCGTAGTACAGCTGCGCGCCGCCGTAGGCGAGGCGGAAGCCCGTGATCACTTCATCGAAGATCAGCAGCGCGCCGTGCGCCGACGTGATCTCGCGCAGGAACTGCAGAAAGCCTGCCTGCGGTGGCACGAGCCCCATGTTCGCCGGCACCGGCTCGACGATCAGCGCCGCGATCTCTGCGCCACGCTCAGCGAACAGCCGCTCGACGGCGTCGCGATCGTTGAACGGAGCCAGCAGCGTCTCCGCCGTGAACGATGCCGGCACGCCGGCGCTGTCGGGCAGACCCAGCGTCGCGATGCCCGACCCCGCTTTCGCGAGCAGCCCGTCGGAGTGACCGTGATAGCCGCCCTCGAACTTCACGATCTTGTCGCGGCCGGTGAAGGCGCGCGCCAGTCGTAGCGCCGACATCGTCGCCTCGGTGCCGCTGCTGACGAAGCGCACGCGCTCTATCGACGGCACAGCGCCGCAGACGAGGCGGGCCAGCTCGATCTCCAACTCCGTCGTCGCGCCGAAGCTCGTGCCGCGCTCCGCCGCTTTCTGCAGGATCTCGACGACGCCCGGATGCGCATGGCCGAGGATCAGCGGCCCCCATGAGCCGACGTAGTCGATGTACTCGTTGCCATCGACGTCCCAGATGTGCGCGCCCTTGCCGCGCGCCATCACGATAGGCTCGCCGCCGACGGCCTTGAAGGCGCGCACGGGCGAATTGACGCCGCCGGGCATCAACTGCTGCGCCTGCTCGTGCAGCTTGCGAGATCGTTCGTGTGTGGCCATGTGGTCAGTGTAAGAGAGGTGCGCACGAGCCGCGATTCGAGCGTGCCATCCAGAACCAAAAGCGGGAAGTGGTGAATCCACCACTTCCCGCTGTTCCTCTTAGGTCAAACTTGCTTAGCGCGGCTGACTGCGTCTGACGCCCACGCCCGCCATGACGGCAAGGACGCCAGTCGTCACGAGCACGGCCAGCAGCAACGACGGCAGACCGCCGTCGGCCACGGGGCCGGTGCCGGTCGCCGGAGGCTTGATGTCGGTGTGCGGTGGTGCTGGCGCCGCTGGAGCCGGGGCTACGGCAGCGGCCTGCAACGCGCCGCACGCGTTGACGCGATCTGTCTGACCGGCCTGGTGCACTTGCACCGACAGGCCCTGCGTGAGGAGCTTGTCCATGGGCGCGCTGATGATCGTGAACGAACGGCCATCAACGACGGCAGCAAGCGGATACACGGCCTTGCCAGGCGCCGCACAAGAGCCGGAGATCAGGTCAGCTGGCTGTTGGGCACCGGCGGCGCCCGCCTGGACTTGCACGAAAACGAAGCTCACGCCCGCACCGGCCTCGGCGACAGACGCCGTTCCGGGCTGGCTGCCGTCGGCGCCAGCGTCGAGGGTCACTTCGACCGTGCCGGGAGGGGGGCCTCCATCGTGAGACTGGCTGCGCTGGTAGTCGATGTACTTGTTGGTCTCGGCGTCGCGGGTGTCGTACAGGAAGTCGAACGACGTAATTTTGCCGTCGACGACGCGGACCGCGAATGTCTCGAGATATCGACTGACGCCGGCGGCCTTGGTGTTATCGTCCGAGGTCGCCATGCTGCCCGTAACGGTGTCGCCATGGATTTCGGCATGCCGCACGGTGACGTGGAAGCCCGACGATGTGATGTCCGGCAGAGCCGCCAGGAACGCTGCCTTGCCGACGATGCCGAACGATCCGTCGCCATTTGGCTCGAACAATGTGACGTCGTCATCGAGCAATGCGGCCGCATGAGCGGTGTCGGCGTTGTTCAGAGCCGCGGCGAATCCGCGGAACGCCTCTTCGGGGTTCGGTTTCTCATCGGCCGCTCGAGCATGGGTTAG
>JANXYW010000369.1 GCA_025355835.1 Chloroflexota bacterium | reverse complement strand
GGTGCGAAAAGCCGATCTGTCCGCGCTGCCTCGTACATTCGCCCGTCGGTGCGCGGTGTCGCGAGTGCACGCAGGTGCGTCGCATTCCCACCTACAACATGTCGAGTGCGACGTTCGCGCGCGCCGCAGCTGCGGCGGTGGTTGCGGGCCTCGTCATCGGTGGGGCGTGGGCGTTCTTCAACGTCATCTCGTACGTGTTCTACGGCGTTATCGCCGGACTGGCGATTGGCTACGCGATCGGCGAGCTGGTGTCGCTTGCGGCGAACCGCAAGGCCGGGCCGCCGCTACAGGTGATCGCCGTCGGCGGCGTCGTGCTGGCGTACGTCATGCGGACCGGACTGCTGCTCGGGTTCGGGAGCTGGGGGCTGCGCGATCTGCGCTCGGATCTGTTCGGACTGATCGTCACCGCGCTCGCGGGTTTCATCGCTGCCGGACGGTTGCGGTAGGCACCACGCGGCGAACCGGCTCATTGCGAATCGAGACGATGTCGCGTGCGTGAGCGACGTTAGCGCAGGACGAACCAGAGGACGACGAGCGTCACGATGACCATCGTTGCCAGGACGCCGATGCGGCGCAGTTCGTGGTAGGCGTAGGAGGTGTCGCGCCGGGCGAGCGCGCCGAGGTCGACGTCGCGGCGCTTGCGAACACCCTGCTGCTGGATGGCGCGAACGGCAGTCGGAAGCTTTCCGACGGGCGCGACCGGCTTTGGCGCTGGCGGATCGAACGCGGTGGCCGGCTTCATCGAAGCTTCCGTCGCGACGGGCGATTCCGCGACGTCGGATGGCTCGTCCATCTCGGCGTCGTCAGCGGAGACGATCTCCGTCGCGCCGCTGGACGGTCGCAGGTAGCTGCGGTCGGTGCGCTTCTTCGGGGCCTGAATGCGGCCGTCGCGGACGAGGGAGCGATTCTGTTTCGGCAATTCGTTCCTGCTCCTGCCTGCGGGCTCGCTGCCCGGCGGGCGTTCCAATTGGCTCCGCATTATAGCCGCGGCCTATCGGGCTGACAACGCGAATCAGCCTATCCGATCCAACGCTCCTGAAGCTGCGCCGTTGCAGGCTGGCGAAGCTACAGCCCTGGGGCGACCGCATCAGACGATGTCAACCCGCTAGTAGGCGCCCTGAACTTCGAAGACGCGGCGTGGGTTGTCGGTCGTCATGGTGTGAATCTGGTCGTCCGACACGCCCGCGGCGCGCAGGGCCGGGATCACCACGTCGGGGATGTGCAGGTAGTTGTAGTCAGGCAGCGCGGCGCGCATCTCCGGCGGGTACCAGTCGATGTAACACATGGTGTCGTGCGAGAGGACGATGTGGCCGGCGTGGCCGCGCTCGCAGAGCTTCGCGATCGTCGCGACTCGGCGCTCGGTCGGGAGAATCTGGTGGAGGCCGAAGCGATCCATGCCGATGTACGAGCCGGCGGCGATGAGTTTCTCGAGATAGGCGATGTCTTCGGTGTCGCCGCAGTGGCCGATGACGACGCGACGCAGGTCGACGCCCTCCTCGGCGAAGATGCGCTGCTGGTCGAGGCCGCGCTCGGTCGGCGCGTGCGTGTGCGTGGAGATCGGGACGCCGGTGCGGCGATGAGCGCGGGCGACGGCGCGCAGCACTTTCTCCACGCCCTTCGTCACGCCCTGCTCGTCGGTCGCGACTTTTAGGATCGCCGCCTTGACCTCTGTGCCCTGGATGCCGATCTCAATGTCGTGCACGAAGAGACCGGCCATGTGGTCGATGTCACGCAGCTCGAAGTAGCGCGGCAGCTCGTCGTAGGTGTAGAGGCCGGTGGCGGCGATGATCTGCATGCCCGACGCGCGCGCCGCATCGCGCACGAACGCCACATCGCGACCGAGGCCGAGCACGGTGAGGTCGACCATCGTCGTTACGCCGTGCGCCTTTGCGTCGGAGAGATCGGCGACGGCCTGCTTCATGCGGGCTTCGCGCTCCCACAGGTGCGGGAAGTTCTGCATGACGCTTTCCGTGAGCACGAAGACGTGCTCGTGCATCAGCGTGAAGCCGAGCGCGGTGATATCGATGGGGCCGGTGACGCTGTTGACGGTCGGCATGCGGGCCTCCTGTTTGGGTGCGGCGATCGTCGGATTGTACGGCGGTGTGGTCCGTACGTGGTAGCGGCGCCCGAATCGGCCGCGATGCTGCACGATTCGCCCGACGCGATGCGCCGTGATATCGTGCGCGCGAGCCCCATCCCGGTAGCATTGGAGATCGCGCATGGCGAAGATCAAGGTGAAGAACCCGGTCGTCGAGCTTGACGGCGACGAGATGACGCGCGTGATCTGGGCGATGATCAAGAACAAGCTGATCACGCCGTATCTGGACATCGACCTCAAGTACTACGACCTGGGCATCGAGGCGCGCGACGCGACCGACGACCAGATCACCATCGATGCCGCGAACGCGATCAAGCAATATGGCGTCGGCGTGAAATGCGCGACGATCACGCCCGACGAGGCGCGCGTCAAGGAGTTCGGCCTCAAGCAGATGTGGAAGTCGCCGAACGGGACGATCCGCAACATTCTCGATGGCACGATCTTCCGCGAGCCGATCGTCTGTACGAATATTCCGCGGCTGGTGCGGACGTGGACGGCGCCGATCGTCATGGCGCGCCACGGCTACGGCGACCAGTACAAAGCGACGGACTTCGTCGTGCCGGGGCCGGGCGAGCTGACGAT
>JANXYW010000326.1 GCA_025355835.1 Chloroflexota bacterium | reverse complement strand
GTGGCGGGAACGGCGACGACGATCGCGCGCGCGGCGATGCCTTTGAGCAGACCCTCGAGGATCGCTTGCGGCGGACCTTCGGCGCCGGCGCGGACCATGCGCAGCAGGCGATGCATCGTCCACACGGACGTCAAATGCATGTTCGCGGCGATCGCGCACGACCCGTCGCCGCGCGCCAGCCGCGACAGCCCGACGCCCATGTCGTGGATGGAGAACAGCCCGAGGCCGCCGAACTCCTCCGGCACGGGAGCGGCGAGAAAGCCGCTCTCCTTCATCGCCTCGAAGTTCTCCGTCGGGAACGTGCCGTCGCGATCGTGCTCCGCCGCGCGCGTCGCGAAATCCGCCGCGTGCTCCTCCGCCAGCGCAACAAAACGCCGCCCCGGCTCGGTGATCGCTGTCAGTTCTCCGTACATGGCGATGTCCTCCGTTCTGCGTTCGAGGCGATATGTGCGCCCGGCCGATCGCGGGCCGGATCGGCGAAGCTAGGTCAGGTACCAGCTTCGGGATCTGGCGGTTCCTTGGAAGTCCAACGCCGCATGAATCACACCGAGGATCGTCACCTCGTCGGCCGCGAACTCATAGACGATCCGGTAGTTCTGAAAGATGACTTCTCGCAGTGCCTGGTCATTTAGTTCGGGAACTATTCGGCCCGACAGAGGAAAATCTGCCAGGTGCTCCGCTGCTGCTATCACCCGCTCGACGTACGTGGGTGCATACTCCGGGGACTGCTGGGCGATATATTCGCCGATGAGGTCGAGATCGCGGATCGCGTCTACTTCCCAGACGAGTCTAGCCACCGGCCCAGCCTTTGCTTGGCGTCCGCATGACTGACAACGTTACCCTGGTGTGCCGATTCACGCCTTCGCAACACCAGCAGTTTGAACTGCAATTCCGCGACGATAGTTTCAGTGGAAACCTCGTCGGGCATTTGGCTGATCAGATCCAGTGCTTCGGACTTGGCTGACTTCGCGGCTTCGGTTGTCATGCCGCATTCTATCAATTTTCGACGGACGTTCAGGCCTGGCTACCCTGCGACCGCACGGCGTACACCCGTACCGGCTCCCCAACGCCCTTCATCTCCTGCTCGCCCCGATCCTCGAACTCCACGCCGGCCGACGATCGCGCCATGCCGCGCACGACATCCGACACGAGGATCTCGCCCGGCGCGGATAGCCCGCAGATCCGCGAAGCGATATTCACCGCGCCGCCGTAGACGTTGTTGTCCTCGCGGATCACGTCGCCCGCATGCAGCCCGATGTGCAGCCCCAATTCCGACGCCGCGCTCAGCGCCAGGCACCGCCGCGCCCCATCGATCGCCTGCGCCGCCGAAGGAAACGTCGCCAGCACCCCATCCCCCAGCAGCTTCCCGTCGATCGCCGCGCCACCGGCATCGCGGATCGCCGCGCGCAGGCCGGCGTCCAGGGATCGCGAAGCATCGCGGAATGCTGCGTCCCCCATGCGCTCCGTCAGCGCCGTCGACTCCACGATGTCCGTGAAGAGGATCACTGCAGTGCCGGAGGCCTGCGTCGCAGCGACATGAGTATCGGGCGCGCAGCTGCTGCCGGAAAGGAATCGTGCAACGACTTGTGACGGAACTTCCCCTGACTTGATGATCGCCAGTTGCGCGCCGGGGATCGCCGCGGCGAGCTTCCGCGCGAACGGGGTGAGGAGTGTGTTTTTTGCGAAAATAGACACGTTGCGATCATCGACGACCAGGGTCGCCGCCTCGATGAGCGCGGCATCGCCGGTGGCATCGATCGTTGCCATCACCTCTACCTGATGCAGGAATTGCTCTGACGTGAACTGCGTGCGGACTCTGTCTGCCCAACGTTGTGCTAACTCCGCCCTGTCCCATCCGTACATGCTGAGCGCGAAGAAATCGACGAACTGTTGCCAATGGTCTGGCGCGATCGCGAATAGCCATTCCCCATGCAGCGAACGCAACGACGCCCCGGTCGCGCTCGGGCTGTGTAATACCAGGCGGGTGACACGGCTCGGATGGCGCGCGGCGTACGCCATGGCCATGTGACACGGCTTCAATACGCCAACGAGGTCGAAGTGTTCGGCGCCGACCACATCGGCGATGGCTTCCATGTCGGCAAGCCAGTCGTCGAATCCCGCCTCGGGCGCGCTCTCCGAAAGCCCGTCTCCGCGCATATCCCATAACACAACCGAGTGAGAGGCCGTGAGCGACGGCCAGTACCCGGTGGGCCAGGTGAGTTCGTCGTCAACGCCCGGCGAGAACATGGCGCGGGCGAACAGCAGCGGCGGACCCTGCCCGACGACCGCGTACGCGATCGACACGCCGTCCGCAGTCTGTGCATATCGAATCTGCGGTTCCATGCGGGGATTATGCGCGATCTGCG
>JANXYW010000212.1 GCA_025355835.1 Chloroflexota bacterium | reverse complement strand
CGCAGGTGCTGCAACGGCCGGCGCCTGAGGCGTGATCGAAGAGAAGTTGGCGATCTTCCAGATCTCGCCTGTGCCGAATGCGTTGAGGCTGTCGTTCAGCACGTATGCGGTGTCGCCGATGAAGGTGAACGTCGTGCCCGCCGAGAAGCCCGTGATCACGGCAGACAGCGTGCCATCGGCGTTCACCTTGAAGATGCCGCCGCTGCCAAACTTGATCGGCGAGCCGTTCGGATCGTCCGCCGGTTCGGCGAAGGATTGTGCGTAAAGCTGGCCGCCCGGACCAAATGCCAGACCGGTCAGGAACGAAACGCCGCTCGCTATCTTGACGATATTGCCCGTCGGGAATCCAACCTGGAAGACGCGGCCGTCTTCCGGCAAGAACGGACCCTGGCCGATCGTCGAGACGAAGAGCGGGCCGTCTTCCTTCGACGCGATACCGGTCGAGACGACGTGCTCTCCAAAATCTGCGAGGCGGCTGATGGCGCCGCCCTCGGTGACCTGGATCACCTGGTTCTGGTTGCCGTCTACGACGTAGAACGAGCGACCGCGAACGATCATCGAGTACGGATTGCCTTCGGGATCGACGTCCTCTTGCGTTCCGTTCTTCACGGCGATGGTCGGGTTTGCCGCGGTGAATGCGCCGACGTTGGCGAGTAGTTTCGCGGTACTGGCGGCGGGATCCTTGGCGATTGTGACCTTGTAGATGCCCGCCGGGTGGCCGGGGAAGATCGACTCGCCACCGGTGCTGAGGTAGTAGAGCGTGTTGTCGAGGAACGCGATATCGGCGAGGCCGTTCGCTGACGGATCGTCGTTGGCGTTGCCGCCCCACGCCGAGGGGATGCCATCGAGGACGGTCGTCCGCTTGCCGGTCGCTGGATCGATCTTCGAGATGCGTCCTGTGTTGCCTGTGTAGACGGTGCCGCCGCCGCCCTCGACTTTCTTGTCGCCGCCGGTGCCTGCTTCCGCAACGTATAGCATGCCGTCGGGACCGGCCTTAATGCCGCGTGGCTGGAGTAGACCGTCAACCAGGAGGGTCTTGCCCCCGTCATCTGGTCCTTTCGCGAGCGTCTGGGTGCCTCCGAAGGCCATCACGGCCATCAATAGTGCTAGTGGGATCAGCAGATTTCGTAGTCTCATTGCTCCTCCAACGCGTACGGCGTGTATTTTCGTAATTTGTGAAGATCGTTCAGGCAGCCCAGTCTTGCAAAGTGCGCGCGGTGAGCGCAAGCCAATGTTAGCCGCGCAGCCCGATTCCAGAACATAAAGAGAGTCCGCCTACTGGCGGGTTCTCCTTTGTGGATCGAACGGGGACGTGGCTTACCGCTCGCGGGCGCTCCAGAGCGTCTGGTAGCGGCTGCCGGCGATGGCGTCGACGGTGGCCTCGCGCTCGCGTACCAGCAGATCGCGAAGCGCGTGGTCGCAGGTTTCGCGCGCGCCAGCGAAGTGCGTCGACGTGACGCGGTTGCGAATGCGATCCCAGACGCCGCTCTCGTCGAGGTAGCGGACGCTGTGCGGCCAGTGGAAGAACATGAAGTTCTTCGGCATGCCCAGCACAGGGCGGTGCTGTCCCAGCCAGAAGAAACGCTCTTCGACCGTCGATACGGGATCGACGATCGCGACCATCGGCAGCGTGCAACCGCCGGTGTCATCGGTGTCGTCGTAGCGCGTGTCGATGAGCAGGCGTTCCGGGAACAGGCGGAAGCTCACGGCAAAGACATCGGCATGCCGCACGATGTCCGTGATCTCACTGATATCCACAAGCAGTCCGTTTTCTGTGTACATGGCGTCCTTCGGACGAGTTTACGGTTCACAGTAGACAGTTCACAGTCGCGGCTGACCCGGACTGTGAACGTACATTCTGGGCGAGCTCACTACTGGGTAGTACTGATTGTCCGGATCAGTTTACGGCTCGCAGTAAACAGTTGACAGCCGGGGTTGCCCCAGACTGTCAACCGTGAACTGTGAACTGATTACTCGCTAGTACATCGGCGGGGCGCCGCCGGGCATACCGCCTGCGTGCTTGTCGGGAAGATCCGTCACCAGGCAGTTGGTGGTGAGCACCATGCCGGCGATGGAGATGGCGTTCTCGAGCGCGGCGCGGGTCACCTTGAGCGGGTCGATGATGCCCTTGGTGATCATGTTGCCGAACTCGTCCTTGGCGGCGTCGTAACCT
>JANXYW010000317.1 GCA_025355835.1 Chloroflexota bacterium | reverse complement strand
GGCGCTGCCGCCGATCTCGCCGATGAGCACGATGGCGGCGGTGTCGGGGTCGTTGTTGAGCAGCTCAAGCGCCTCGCGTTGGACGGTGCCGATGATCGGGTCGCCACCGACGCCGATGCACGTCGACTGGCCGATGCCGCGGCGCGTCAGCTGATCGACGGCCTCGTACACGAGGGTGCCGCTGCGTGAGACGACGCCGACGCTGCCCATGGAGAAGACGTGGCCGGGCATGATGCCGACGCGGCACTCGCCAGCAGTGATGACGCCGGGGCAGTTGGGGCCGATGAGGCGCGACGTGCCGCCGGCCATCGCGCGCTTCACCTTCACCATGTCGAGCGTCGGGATGCCTTCGGTGATGCAGACGATGAGCGGCACGCCGGCGTCGAACGCTTCGAGACTCGCGTCGGCCGCGACGGGCGGCGGGACGAAGATCAGTGAGCAGTCGGCCGCGGTCTCGCGCACCGCATCGGTGACGGTGTTGAAGACGGGCACGCCGTGGTCGGTCTTCTCGCCGCCGCGTCCGGGCGTAACGCCGGCGACGATCTTGGTGCCGTAATCGATGCAGCGCTGGGTCTGCGAGCTGCCCTCTTTGCCGGTGATGCCCTGCACGAGGACGCGGGTTTCGGTGTTCACGAGGACGCTCATGGTTGGGTCTCCGGTCGTCGGTTGGCGGTCGTCAGGGGCGCGCGACGGGCGCCGGTGTGGATGTTAGCAGCCGGGGGTGTGGGGGGCGAGCGGTCGGTGGAGGTTGGAGCGATTTCAGTCGCCGAGCGGAGCGCGTGGGCAGTCGTGGGTTTCGATGCGCTGCTGGCCGCCGCAGATCAGGGTACGCGTGTCGACGACGGTGTTGTTCTCTTTGGATATCTCGACCCGGAACGAGTCTAGGTCGCGGGGCGAAGGGCCGAAGAGGCGGTGCCCGGTGATGTCGTACACGGAGCCACCGCACGGATCGTCGAACGTGCCGTGCGTAGTGGAACCGTCTTGATTCTCGTGGTTGCGGTCGGCGTGCCAGACCACCTCGCAACCCTGCTCGCGGAATATCGGATGCGGGTCGTACGTGTAGAGCGCGATCGGCTTGCCGGTCTCTGGTTGGGAGATGCAAAAGTGATGAAGGGCGACGCAGAAGGGCTGAGGCGTAAAACGTGCGAGCGAGTCTGGCGGCCCCAGGTGTACGAGCGAGCCGCGCACGTGCGGATTATCGCCGTCGTTTCGGACCAGCAGCGTGATGACCGATCCAGCTGCGCCGCCGACCAAGGCCGCAGCAAAGACGATGGCGAGGAGTCGGACGAGTTTCATTGACGTACTGCTTTTCATGGCGAATCGGTGCAGGATATCGCGTTGTCGGCCGTTGATGGCGCACGCGATCGGCCGTTGTGGGTCGTATGAGCGTGCTGCGTTGGTCCGGCTTCGCCGGAGGGACAGCCGGGGACGGCTATCCTACACGCTTCGCGTCCTCGCTACGACGTTAGTGCTCCCGCCGGAGATGTTCGCGCAGCAGGTCTGCGCCGAAGTCGGCGTTGGGATCGCGCCAGACGGTGTGGACGTGGTTGGCGTCGTCTTGCGTGTTGTCGTACTCGACGATGAACGTCGGGGCTTGGAGGCGGTAGTAGTGCGGGTGGCGGGGGCGCTCGTCGCCAGCCCAAGCGAAGTGCATGGCGCCGAGTCCGGCGCGCTCGAGCTTCGCTTGCTCGATCTTCGCGAGATCGTCGGGGAGGCGTTCGACGTAGGCGGCGACGAGCGCGGCGAGCATCGCGCGCTGCTGTGTGTGCATCATCGATGCGGCGATGCCGCGCGGGGTGGCGCGCTCGAATCGGACGGCGACCTTCACGGATTGCGGCGTCGCCTCGAAGGCGTCGCGTACGGGGCGGAAGCGGCCGAGATCGGGGACGACGGCGAACTCGCGCACGTCGGGCACTTCGGGCAGGTTCATCAGGACGATGTCGGGCGGCGCTTCGCCACCTATGATCGCGATGCGCTTCTGGTCGGCGTCGAGCGACGCGAGTAGGTCGCGCGCGAGGTCTTCCTCTTCGCCGCAGGGGCGGATGATCGCGCGATCGTGGTGGCGCACCTCTGCGGGGTTCGCGCCGAGGAAGATCGGAGTGGGCGATACGAGTTCGTTGTTGGCGACCGTGAAGTGCAGCGAGACGTGGTGGCCCTCGAAGCGCCAGCCCCACGGATCGGCCGTGCCGGGCGTGCCGAAGACGCTGATGAAGTAGCGGCCGGAGTCGCGCACGGCGTTGATGCCGTGCCCTTCGATTTCGCCAAGCACATCGTCGAGCGCGATGATCGTCGTGGTCTGCGCATAGGCGTGAATGCTGAGGCCGTTGGCGACGAGCGCGTGCGTGAGTTTGCGCTGCGCCCCGTCCATCTCGCGCAGGGGGAGGCCGTGGACGTCCTTCGGGAAGTAGGCCCAGCTGCGTCGCTCGTCGTCGTCGGTGAGCGCGAAGGATGCCTTCGCGCGCTGTGCGTCGTCGAGCGCGGCGAGGAGCGCCGTGGCGGCGGTGGTCATGCGGGCGGCGGTGGTTGTCGGTTCGGGCATGGCGTGCGTCCGTTCGGTCGTTGGTTGTCGGTGGGTGGTACGACGGTATCGTACACGTGACCTCACCTCCTCGCTGTCTCCTGCGGCGACTCGAGCGCGCGATGGTCCTCTCCGCCCGGCGGAGAGGAGGGCGGGTCGGCGGGAGTGACGCATCGTTGGCGGTGGGGCCGCATTGT
>JANXYW010000296.1 GCA_025355835.1 Chloroflexota bacterium | reverse complement strand
GTGCGCATGTCGCCGGTGACGACGTTCCAGACACGGCTGAGCCAGCGATAGACGCCGCTGATGCCGCTGGCGTCGTACGGGCCGCCGCCATCCCACGGGCCGAGGAACATCAGGTAGGCGCGGAAGGTGTCGGCGCCCCACTTCTCGACTTCACCGTCGGGCGCGATGACGTTGCCGCGCGACTTGCTCATGCGCTTGCCATCGGGGCCGAGGATCTGGCCCTGGTTGAACAGCCGCACCATCGGCTCATCGATGTCGAGGATGCCCATGTCGCGCGCGGCCTTCGTGAAGAAGCGCGTGTAGAGCAGGTGCATGACGGCGTGCTCGGCGCCGCCAGTGTACTGGTCGACGGGCAGCCACTTCCTCGCCATCTCGCGGCTGAACGGGCGCTCGTCGTTGTGCGGGTCGATGTAGCGCATCTGGTACCACGACGAGCACATGAACGTATCGAGCGTGTCGGTCTCGCGGCGTGCGGCCTCGCCGCAGACGGGGCACTTCACGTGCAGGAAGCCCTCGTGATGCGTCAGCGGCGATTCGCCTGTCGGGCGGAACTCCGCATCGGCGGGCAACAGCACGGGTAGGTCGGACTCTGGCACGGGTACCGCGCCGTGCGTGTCGCAGTAGATGATCGGGATGGGCGCGCCCCACATACGCTGGCGCGAGATGAGCCAGTCACGCAGGCGATAGTTGACCGTCCCGCGGCCGAGGCCCTTCTCCTCGGCGTACTTCACGACGGCGGCGATCGCGTCCTCGTCCGGCGTACCGTCGAAGGGGCCGGAGTTGATCATGGTGCCGCCGTGGCCGAGCGCGGCCGTCAGCTCGGCGCCGTGCCAGTCCGGGTGCTGGAACACCGGGACGATCTTCAGTCCGTACTTCTTCGCGAACTCGAAGTCGCGCTGATCGTGCGCGGGGACGCCCATGACGGCGCCGGTGCCGTACGTGGACAGCACGTAGTCAGCCGTCCAGACCGGCACCTTCTCGCCATTGAAGAGGTTCGTGACGTAGGCGCCGGTGAAGACGCCGGTCTTGTCGCGGTCGGTCGACATGCGGTCGATGTCGCTCTCTCGGCGCGCCGCATCGACGTACGCGCGGACGGCATCGCGTTGCTCGGGCGTCGTGAGCTGCTCGACGAGCGGGTGCTCGGGCGCGAGCACGAAGAACGTCACGCCGTACGCGGTGTCGGGGCGCGTCGTGAAGACGCGGATCTCTTTGGTATCGATGCCCGGCGCGTCGAGGCCGAAACGCAGCTCTGCGCCATCGCTCTTGCCGATCCAGTTGCGCTGCATCGCCATGATCTGTTCGGTCCACTGCAGGTGCGAGAAATCGAGCAGTTCTTCGGCGTACTTCGTGATGCGGAAGAACCACTGCTCGAGATCGCGCTTGGCGACGACCGTGTCGCAGCGCTCGCACTTGCCATCGACGACCTGCTCGTTGGCGAGCACGGTCTGGTCCTGCGGGCACCACCAGACGGCCGCGCGCTTCTTGTACGCGAGGTCGTGCTTGAGGAGCTGCAAGAACCACCACTGCGACCACTTGTAGTAGTCGGGTGACGCCGTGATCACCTCGCGGCTCCAGTCGAACATCGCGCCCATCGACTTCAGCTGGCCGCGCATGCGCTCGACGTTGGCGAACGTCCACTCGGCCGGGTGGCGGCCGTTCTTGATCGCGGCGTTCTCAGCGGGCAGGCCGAAGGCGTCGAAGCCCATCGGGAACAGCACGTTGTAGCCGTTCATGCGCTTGAAGCGCGCGTTCGCATCGGAGGGCGCCACGGCGTACCAGTGGCCGACGTGGAGATCGCCGGACGTGTACGGCAGCATGGTTAGCGCGTACCACTTCGGGCGCGGATCGTCGTCGGGGGTGAGATAGAGCTCGTCGGCCTCCCAGCGCGCCTGCCACTTCGGCTCGATCTCGCGCGGGGCGTAGCGGTTTGCTTGGTCGGGTCGCGGTCGCGTCGGCGTTTCGTTCGTCATGGCATCACCTCTCCGAGGCCGTGTCAGTCGCGTTCGCCGGCGTCATCCTCGTGGTCGCCGCGATGATTGCGCAGGTCGTCGTCCCGCTGCCCGTTGCGCGCATGGATGTTCTTCGTGAAGGGACTCAGCTCCAGCAGGATGATCGAGAACAGGGCCGCGAAGGACGCGACGATGTACGCCTGCGCGCCGACGGCGATGCCGACCGCGGCGACCGTCCAGATCGTCGCCGCAGTCGTCACGCCCTTGAGCGTGTCGCCCTCGCGAAAGATCAGACCCGCGCCGAGAAAGCCGATGCCCGACACAATCTGTGCGGTCACGCGCGCGCCATCGCCGCCGAACAGGCCGGACGTATCGGCGAAGAGCGCGGAGCCCATGCAGACGAGCGCCATGGTGCGTACGCCGGCCGGGTAGCCGCGATACTCGCGCTCCAGTCCGATAAGGCCGCCAAGGATGGCGGCGAGCGCGAGACGGCCGACGATCTCCCACTGCGTTTGTATGTCGACCATCAAAGGCGCCTCATTGGTGCGTGCGTTTCCGAAAACAAAACAGCCCTCCGTCCTGTAACAGGGACGAAGAGCCTCTCCGCGGTACCACCCTGGTTCTCGCAGCGCGCGAGCACCTTCGTTCGCTGTAACGGGCGTACCCGGTGGCGGCTATGCCTTGCGGCCTCACCGCCTCCGCTCACCAGCGAGTTCAGCGCTTCTGCTGCCGGCTTGCACCGCCGCCGGCTCTCTTGTGGTGCGCTTACTGCTCTGGATCGCAGCGTTTTGTATGTAGGAGGCAGTATAGGCGATCGGCGGCCGGGCGCGGCAAGCGGGGTTTGCCCTGATGCGGTCGGGAGACCTCACCTCCGCGCCGTCTCCTGCGGCGACCGGGTCGCGCTGGTCCTCTCCACCGGAGGAGAGGAGGTTGGGGTGGGGGCGCTGGGGGCTTCGACGAGGAGTTGTTCGTAATCGGAGGACTCACAGCCGGGGACGGCTGTGCCACCCTGGCAGATTCGCTGTCCTCGGACGGTCATCTGAAAACGAGCGCCGCGCGGGCGGGTAAGCCCGCGCTACGAGGGGTGTGTTGCACGGTGTGCGCACGCGACCGGCAAGCTGGCGGCGGCGGATTGGCTTGCGACACAGCCGAGGGCGGCTATGCTCCACGCTTCGCGTCTCGGAACGGGCCGGTGATGCTAATGCGAGTACTGCGCGGGCTGGAAAGCCCGCGCTACGGGGCTGGGGAGGAGGGTTGTCGAGACGGAACGCGGCGGGGGCTGGAAAGGGGTGCCTTATGGTCGAAATGGCCGCGGTACTTGGCCTGCGGGGCGGTTTCGGTGATTGACGAGGGCGGGGATCTGACGAAATCGGAGGTAGTTGCTACTTCCCAAATGGTGGGTATTGCTGTAATCTAGCGATTGCTATAATCTAGCGTTCACTAAGTAAACGATCCCGCAGCCCGTGTTGGGCCATCTGCAAAAGGACGTACTTCCATGCCCGAGGTTAAGGACTGGACGACCGACTACGATATCTTCGACCCTTCCTACAAGAAGGATCCGTTCCCGATCTGGGACGAGATCCGCGGACAGTGTCCGGTCGCGCATTCAGAGCGCTGGGGCGGATCGTTCATGCCGACGCGGTATGAGGATCTCTTCAACATCGCGCGGGACATCACGAACTTCTCGTCGCGCAATGTGCTGGTGACGGACTTCGAAGCGCCGCCCGAAGGCGCGGTGTACGAAGAGCCGACCCAAGAAGACTTGGCGCAGTACAACGTCGGCGCGCCGCCGATTACGTCCGACCCGCCGGTGCACACGTGGGCGCGCAAGCTGCTGCTGCCGCCGTTCTCGGTGACGTCGGTCTCGAAGTACGAGCAGGAGACGCGCGAACTGTGCGCCGAACTCGTCGATGGCTTCATCAAGAACGGCCACGCGGACGGCGCGGCTGACTACGCGCAGCAGATCCCGTCGCGCGTCATCGCCAGCATGCTGGGCATTCCGAAAGAGAAGGCCGGAGAGTTCACCGAGTGGGTGCGCGGCTTCTTGGAGCTAGGTCTCACCGATCCGGTGCTGCGTCAGGAATCGGCGATCAACATCTTCAAATACCTGAACGAGCAGATTCAGGAGCACAAGGCGAACCCCGGTCACGACGACCTGATCACGTACCTGCTGAACGCCGAGGTCGATGGCGAGCCGGTGCCCGAAGGTCACGTGCTGGGCACGTGCTTCTTGATCCTCGTTGCGGGCATCGACACGACGTGGAGTTCGATTGGCTCCGCGATCTGGCACCTGGCGCAGCACCCCGAAGACCGCGCGCGGCTCATCAACGAGCCGGAGCTGATCGACAGCGCGGTCGAGGAGCTGCTGCGCGCGTACTCGCCTGTGACGATGGCGCGCTACGTGGCCAACGACACGGAGTACGCGGGCTGCCCGATGTCTGAGGGCAGCAAGGTGCTGATGAACTTCCCGGCCGCGAATCGCGACCCCTCGGTGTTCGAGAACCCAGACAAGGTGATTCTCGATCGTGAGAAGAACCCGCACATCGCGTTCGGCGTCGGCATCCACCGCTGCGCCGGCTCGAACCTGGCGCGGATGGAGATGAAGGTCTCGATCCAGGAATGGCTAAAGCGCATCCCGGAGTACCACCTGGAGAACCCGGACGCGGTAACATGGGCCGGCGGCCAGGTCCGCGGGCCGCGATTGATGCCGGTGGCTTGGTAGTGGTGATGAAGGTCAAAGTCGACAGCGAGAAATGCCAGGGGCACAACCGGTGCTATGCGATGGCGCCGGGCATGTTCAAGGTCGATGAGCTGGGCTACGCAACCCCGCGCGGCGACGGCACGCTGACGCCGGACAAGATGGCGCTGGCGCAGAAGGCCGTCGACAACTGCCCGGAGCGGGCGATCGAAATCGTCGACGAGTAAGCAGACTTTGTGGTTGCGCAAGAGACGGCCCGCGAAAGCGGGCCGTCTTCTGTTTTGTGTGCAGCGACGGGCATTGACAAGTTGCTGTCAATATCCGCCGAACGCAAGGAAACGATCCACGTCGGATCGTTTCCGAATCTACAAAATGGTGGAGCCGAGGGGGCTCGAACCCCTGACCTGTCGACTAAGGCGACCGCTCGCCGCTGTTCCTCTCCGTGTCGTTCAAGATTCGCTTGAGTTCTTCGCGGCCTCTTCCCGTTTTGAACCATCGTTCGCGCCTTCGAGCGGATAGTCGATCGGGCTGCGGCTCGTCGTAAACCAGATCGAAAGGACCGGCGTAGCGGGTGTACGTCGAGGCATGTCGTGCATGTTCTTCGAGTCGGCGGGTGAGATTGTTGGTGGAGCCTGTGTAGTAGCGGCCATTTCGCTGACTTCGGAGTACGTAGACGCGCCAATCATCCGCCATGGCGTCCATTGTTGTGAAATGGTGGAGCCGAGGGGGCTCGAACCCCTGACCTCAACACTGCCAGTGTTGCGCTCTCCCAACTGAGCTACGGCCCCACGGGAACGGTGCGGTGCATCGTATCAGGCGATCACGCACGTCGCCACACGGGTAGTTCCGTGCAAGACGGCGCGGGGCCTCCTGCTATCCTTTTGCTCTATGGCTACTACTACTACTACCGTCCCCCGACGGCTGCCGTTCAATCTGCGTCTCCCGGACTCTGTCAACGCGCTCGGCGAGCGCGACTTCCGCGTGGTCTGGATCGGGCAGGCGATCTCGATGACGGGCACGTGGATGCAGATGATCGCGCAGGGTCTGCTGGTGCTGACGCTGTGGAACTCGGCGTTCGCGCTGGGTGCGCTGAACTTCGCGAATGCGGTGCCCGCGCTGGTCGTGATGCTCTTTGGGGGCGTGCTGGCGGATCGCGCCGACAAGCGGCGGATCTTGCTGATCACGCAGGGAATCATGTGCGCGCTGGCCGTCGCGGTCGGATTGCTCGTCGTCGCGGACGCCGTGCAGTACTGGATGCTCATTCTCGCGACCGTCCTGCTCGGTGTGGCGTTCGGCTACGACATGCCGGCGTACCAGGCGTTCCTGCCGGAGCTGGTGCCGCCCGAAAAGATTGGCCAGGTGGTCGCGCTCAACTCGTCGACGTTCCACGGCACGCGCATGGTCGGGCCGGCGATGGCGGGTACGATCATCGGCGCGTTCGGTCTCGCGGCGGCGTACTTTCTCAACGCCGCGAGCTTCATCGCCGTCATCTTTAGTTTGCTCATCGTTCGGCGGCGGCACGTGGAGCGCGCAGAGGGTCCGGCGATGTCCGCGATCGATGGGCTGAAGGAGGGCGTGCGTCACGCGCGCGGGCGGGCGAACCTCCGCGTCTTCCTGACGCTAACGGCGATCACGACGACGTTCATCTTTCCGATTATCGCCGTGCTGACGCCGTTCTACGTGAAGAACGTGCTGCACGATGGGCCCGGCGTGCTGGGCGTGCTCTGGGCGGGGTCGGGCGTCGGCGCGGTGCTGGGTGCGATCGCGCTAATCGTTTGGAACAACGAGCATCGCGTGGCGCGGCTGTGGCTGGCGGCGCTCGTCGCGCCGGCCGGGCTGATTGCCATGGCGATCACGCGGGAGGCGGCGGTGGCGGTCGTCGCGCAGGCGTTCGTGTCGTTCGCGTTCTCGTCGCAGTTGGGGCTGATCCAGACGATGATTCAAGAATCGACGCCGCAGCAGTTCCGCGGGCGGGTGATGTCGCTGCACGGCATCACCTTCAACGGCACGATGCCGTTCGCCGCGCTCGCGGCATCGGGGCTCGCCGTGGCGTTCGGGCTGCCGTTCGTGATGATCCTCGGTGCGGGCATGTATCTGCTCGCGACGGTGTCGGTGCTGGCGTTCGCCGGGGGCGGCATCGTGCACGTGGTCGCGGATGCTCGGCGGGAGTTTGATGTGATTGCGGCGGATGCGGCGCCTTCGTACGGCGGGCATTAGAGGGCCGGTAACCACGAAGGACACGAAGGAGCACGAAGGGCCGTGGGGAGGCCGGGGAGACCTCACCCCGACCCTCTCCGCCCGGCGGAGAGGGAGGACGAGCAACCGACGTCTTTGGGGCAATTCGGGGGATGGGACGGATCTGAAGGTGCGTCCCTACGGTTTCGCGACGAGCTTTTGCGGTATGGAGCGACGAAAGCGCGAAGGCCTACGACTTCTCCGCGATTTCGCGCGCGCACGCGATCAGTGATTGACGCGAAGATCCGGCGCGCGTCGGTCCGGCTTTGCCGGACGCACAGCCGGGACGGCAATGCCACGCGCTTCGCGTCTCGACCACGCGCTTCGTTCCTCAGATGGCGGTGAGCAGATGCCGACGTGCGCGAGGGGGGCGGCCACGTTGGGCCGCCCCTACGACGATGGTGTACGGGCATCGGGCGCGGTTGCTAGCCCGCGGCTAGCAGTTCAGTGACGATTTCGTTGATGATGCGGCCGTCGGCTTTGCCTTTGAGTTTGGCCATGACTAGCGGCATCACTTTCGCTTTGCCAGCGGGGCCGGAGGCGCCGGTTTCGGCGATGGCGGCGCGAACTTCGGCGGCGATGTCTTCGCGGCTGAGTTCCGGCGGCAGGTAGGCGCCGAGGATTTCGGCCTCGGCTTCCTCGCGGGTTGCGAGCTCTTCGCGCTTGCCGTTGCGGTACTCTTCGGCGCTTTCACGGCGCTGCTTCACCTGTTTGCGGATGACGTCGAGGACGTCGGCATCGGGCAAGGCCTGACGCGTCGCCGATTCGTCTTTGACGTTGACGCGCGCGATCTCGGCGTTGCTGATGGCGGTGAGCAGCGAGCGGAGCACGTCGCGGCGGATGCTGTCGCCAGCGCGCATGGCGTTCTTGAGGTCTTCGGGCAGTTGGTCTTTCAGTGGCATTCCACGTCCTGTCGGGCTGGTGAATTCTTGGCCGAATAGGGCTTCGGCCACGGCGTACTGTACCGCGCGGACGGCGATTGGCTAGCGGGGCGGGCCGCATTCGAATCTGGCCGGCAGCTTTTCGCGCTCACCTACCCGTACGGATGAGAGCAGCGTATGCCGAACATGCTTCTAGAGTTTCGGCGCGGAGGAGGGTGTTCCATGTTCAAGCGTATGCTCGTCCCGATCGATGGGAGCCACTCATCTGCGGCGGTCGTGCCGTACGCGGCTCAACTGGCGAAGCGGCTGGAGTGCCGTGTCGACCTGTTGCTTGTGGAGCCGACGCACGGCGCACGACTGCCTCACCCCGAGCATCACCGGCCAAGCGAGCGCAAACAAAGTGGCGAGACAGGGTCGCTGGTTGTCGGCACGACGACGCCGAAGCACATCCGCGAGGCGAATGAGCGGTATGTGCAGCGCCACATCGAAGAGTTCGAGGCGTTGAACGTCGAGGCGTGCGGCACTGTCGTGTGTGGCGATCCGGTGGACGAGATTCTGCGGGCGGCGCTCGATCTGCGTTCGGATGCGATCGCGATGACGACGCGCAAGCTCGCGAACTACTCGCGCAAAGAGACCGGCAGCATCGCCGAGGAAGTTCTGTGGCGGTCGAAGCTGCCGGTGCTGTTGGTCGCGCACGGGTAGGTTTAGTCGGTCGTCAGTCGTCGGTCGTCGGTCGTCGTATGACGGGCGGGTCGATCGCGCTTCATTTCTTTGCCGCGCTCGGGTGACCTCACCCCGACCCTCTCCGCCTCTCCACGGCGAGCAGGCCGGCGGAGAGGGAGGCCGCGCGCTGCACGTTTTCACGAGCACGGATCGTTGCTCGAGCTAGCTGCTTCGCTTTGGTCAGCATGACAGTGGGAACGGCGTTGGTTGCTGAGTGATACGGGCGGGGCACCCGCGCTCCATTTCGTGATCTCGGGACGGCGTGCGCCGGACTCACAGCCGAGGACGGCTGTGCCACTCTTGCTGCCTCTATCCCGACTCTCCGCCTCGGCCGATTGAGAAGGCAGGCGCGCAATCACATTCGCTTTTCGTACCAGACTACGTCCCAGTACTGATCGAACTTGCGGCCGACTTCGCGGAGGACGCAGAGGCGCGTGAAGCCGAAGCGCTCGTGCAGCGCGCACGAGCCGTCGTTGGGCAGCGTGATCGCGGCGACGGCCATGTGGATGTCCTCTCCGCGCACGGAGTCGAAGAGCGCGTCGTACATGCGCTGGCCGACGCCGAGTCCCACGGCTTCGGGCGCACCGACGACGCTTACTTCGACCGTTGTATCGTAGGCACGCCTGGGTCGGAACCGGCTGGTGCTGGCGTATCCGAGGACGACGCCACCGGCTTCGGCGACGAGCAGTCGGTGGCGGCCGGTTGTCGCGTAGTGGCCGAACCACTCTTCCCGCTGCTCGATGCTCCACGGA
>JANXYW010000286.1 GCA_025355835.1 Chloroflexota bacterium | reverse complement strand
CTCTCGACGAGCTGGCGCAGCAGCGACGACACAAGGATCTCGCCGCCGACGGCTTTGCCGGCGACCCGTGAGGCCACAATCACGTTCTTGCCGTAGAAGTCGTCCTGGTCCTTGATCACCTCACCGGCGTGCAGGCCTATGCGCACCTTTACGTGCTCGCCGTTTGTCGCGCTGTGGTTGTCGAAAGAGCGCTGGATCGCGACGGCGCAGTCGAGCCCCTTCTTCGCGGACTGAAACGCCACCATGAACCCATCGCCCATCGTCTTTACTTCGTAGCCGCCGTGGGCCTGGAGCTGCTCGCGGATGAGCGCATTATGCTTGCGCAGCAGATCCTGCCACCCCTGGTCGCCGAGCCGCTCCGTCAGCACAGTGGAGTCCTCGATGTCGCTGAACATGATCGTGACGGTGCCGTCTGGTGCGGCGTGCGTCGCGATCTCTGGCCGTTCGCGACCGACGCTCTCCGCGACGACGTCGATCGAGGTGTAGATGTCGGTGATGGTGCTGACGCCTTGTAGTTCGAGTTTCCTGGCTATGACCCGATCGAGGTACAGCTTCGCACCGTGCTGTCTGAAGAGGACGACTGCCTGATCGAGGAGATGACGCTCTTCAGACACAGCGCCGCGGCGCTCGGCCACTCGAGCGAGGCCCTCGAGGCAACGTCCTTGTTCGATGGGCCAGTGCTCTTGTTCGCACCAGGCGAGGCCCACACGGAAGTGCTGCTCAGCCTCATCGACGAGGCCGAGGCGGAGCGCAAGATGACCCTCCAGCACATCGGCCGCCCCAGCATCGAACGTGAGCCGCATCTCAGGGAAAGAGATGTGGTAGTCGTAAATCCAGCGAACCGTAGCGTCGTCGGCGTGGTCGGCGATACGGTCGCCAAATGCCCACGCTCCGGAAAATCCCAGTACCGAATCCCACCTGACATGGTTCGCACGACCATACGCGAAGAAAGCATCGATGTCGTTGCGAGCGGCGGCCTCGTCGCCCGCGCTGAGGCGCACTCGCGCGCGAGTGCCTTTGAGCTGGAGGGCGAACTGGGGGAACGTGCCGGCCGAGCGCTCGTCCGGCATCAGCTCCACGGCACGCCGCGAGTCACCCCGCAGTTCGGCGAGTCCGACGCGCAAGAGCTGCACCCAGAAGTAGTCGTCGTCGGCCTGTGCGAGCAGTGACTCGCACAGGCCGAAGTCGCAGCGGAGAACGGCGACCGTAGCGAGCCAGAAGAGCGCGTTGCTCTCCACGCGCCGCTCGCCCACACGGCGCGCCTCCTCGAGTGCGTGGGACGAAGCGGCCTCGATGTCGCCTGAGCGGCCGAGCAGAACGATCGCGTTCAGGAGTCCGCCGTCGTAAACGCGTGCGGCGAGCAGCGATTGTCCGCTGTCGACTAGTGCATCATGCGCGAGCGTGAACAGTTCGACCGCGCGAGTCTGGCTATGTTCGCTTATGCTCGCGACCATGGCGTCGCTCACAAGAAGACGTGCCTCCACGTCTTTGAACGCGTGTCTGTCGGCAAGTGCCCGCGCCTCTTCGATGTCGGCGGTAGTGCTTCTCCAGACCAGTAGCCGAGCGCGCACATATGGGTCCTCGGCACCACAGCCCACGATCGCTTCTTCGACGAGGGGCATGATGCGGCTCGCTTCGACGTAGATGCCATCTACTTCGAGTAGCGCCCGCGCGAGCGCGAGGCGATCTCCACGGTCGCGGTAGAGTGAGACGGCGCGCATAACGCTGCGCCATGCCCCGCGAATGTCGGCGGCCGCGCGGAGGCAGTGGCCGTACGAAACGAGCAGTGCTGCCTCGTCCTCGCCAAGACGGTCCTCCGCCTCGCTGACCAGCGCCAGGCAACGCTCGTAGTTTCTGGCTGCCTCTCCCCAGGCGGACTGCGCCTCTGCCTGCTGCGCGGCGAGCTTCGCGTAGCGAGCCGCCTTCTGCGCATGGCGCGGCGAGAGCGTCGCCGCCTCGCTGAAGTGCATCGCGAGGCGCCCCGCGCGCTCGTCAGCGTGAGCGCCGTAGCGCTTCTCCAGCGCCTCGCCGACCTGGCCGTGCAGGCGCACGCGGCGCGTCGTCGAAAGTTCCGCCAGCAGCGTCTCCTGCATCTGCGCGTGTGTGAAGCGATAGCGGCCCGCCTGCTCCGTCTCCTCGATCACGCGCGCTTCGAGCGCTTCCTCGATCATCTTGAGCAGCGCATCGTCGTCAAGGTCGTCGGAGACTCGCGCAGCGGAGTCGGAGATTCGCCGTGGCGAACCGAGCAGCGTCAGCGTGTCGTACGTGAAGTCGCGGCCGATGATCGCGGCGATCTGCAGCAGTTCGTTCGTCTCCTCCGACAGGCGGTTGAGGCGTCGTCCCAGCGCCTCGCGTACGCCATCGGGGATCGCGATGTCGGAGATTGAGGTCTTGGTGAGCGTGCCCTCCTGCGCCATCAGGTTGACGACCTCGCTCAAGAAGAATGCGTTGCCCTCCGTCTCCTCGAAGATGCGGTCCAGTACGTCCTTGCGCGGCTCGACGTTGGCGCGC
>JANXYW010000275.1 GCA_025355835.1 Chloroflexota bacterium | reverse complement strand
CGCGCGAAGAATTCGGCGGCGATGCGGCCCATGCCGCTGCCGGCGCCGGTGATCAGTGCGGTCTTGCCTTCGAGGCGCATGGTGGTTCGGTCTCCGGTCGTGTGTCGTCGGTCTTCAGGGGAACCGCAGATTACACAGATTTCGCAGATGGTGGGAGGCGAACCGCGAGGGCTTCGATCCACTAAGAGCACGAAGGGCACGAGGGTTGGCGGGAGGGCTGTCGCTACGCACCTCGTAGGTCGGCGGGTGTTGTTCACTGGACGACGGGGCGGGCGACCTGCGATTTCGTTAGTTCTTTTGGTTGGGGGTTGTGCATCCGGCAGTTTCGGGCGGAGAATGGACGACCTCACCTCCGCGCTGTCTCCTGCGGCGACTCGGTGAGCGCGCTGGTCCTCTGCGCCCGGCGGAGAGGAGGGTCGCATTGGCGGCGGCGTTGGTGATGGCCATGCGTCGATATCCGGGCGACTCACAGGCGGGGCGGCTGTGCCACATTGGGTGGTGGCGGCCGAGCGGTTGTTGCAGGTCAGATTGTGATCAACAGCCGGGGCGGCTGTCCTACATCGGAGGCGCGTGGGTGCGTTCGGGTAGCGTGCGAGATCGAACATTTGGCGCAAGCGAGGGCACGCCACCGCGTGCCCCTACATCGGGCGGGAATCACGACGTTTGGCGCGGGGCTGTGTGCCTCTTGGAATGGAGCGAATGCAATGACGATTGAGCAGGCGCAGGTGCAGGGGACGATCGAGCCGGGGTTTGAGGCGGTGCGGGAGTTGGTGGAGGAGCAGTTCGCGAAGGGCGAGCACATCGGCGCGGGGGTGGCGGTGTACCGCCACGGGCGGAAGGTGGTCGATCTTTGGGGCGGGCTGGCGAATGAGGATACGAAGGCGCCGTGGCAGGCGGACACGATGGCCGTCTCGTACTCGACAACGAAAGGGCTCACGGCGACGTGTCTGCACGTGCTCGCCGATCGCGGGCTGGTGGATTATCAGGCGCCGGTTTCGAAGTACTGGCCGGAGTTCGCGCAGAACGGCAAAGAGAAGATCACGGTCTTCCATCTATTGACGCATCAGTCGGGGATGGCGGCGGTGCCGGAGGGGTTGTACGGCGCTGATCTGTTCGATTGGGAGCGCGTCATCCACGGCCTCGAGCGCGAGGCGCCTGCGTGGGAGCCGGGGACGGCGAGCGGCTATCACGCGCTGACGTTCGGGTTTCTCGTCGGCGAGGTGGTGCGGCGTGTCAGCGGCAAGCGCATCGGCACATTTCTGCACGATGAGGTGACGCGGCCGCTCGGCATCCAGGACGAGATGTTCATTAGCGCGCCGGAGAGCGTCGAGCCGCGCATCGCGAAGTTGAAGAGCCGGATGGTCGTGACGCCGGAGATGATCAAGCAGTACCAGGACGCGCAGGCGACGCAGGACTCGGATGCGGCGCTCCGGTCGCGGGCGATGGGGATGCGCGTCGGCGCGGGGCCCGGCAGCGGTGGTGCAGATGACTGGCTCGACACGCCGGCGGGGCATCGCGCGGAGGTGCCGGCGGTGAGCGGCATCATGACGGCGCGGGCGCTCGCGAAGATGTACGCCTGCCTCGGCAACTACGGCGAGCTGGGCGGCGTGCGGCTGATGAACGAAGCGACGGTGCGCACGATGTCGGAGCGCCAGACGTATCGCCCGGACAAGATCATTGTGATGCCGATCGGCTGGGCGATGGGATACATGACCGGCGGTACGGAGGGGTGGCCGCAAGGGCCGCGCGTGTCGGCGTTCGGTCACGCCGGCTTGGGCGGCTCAATCGGCCTCTGCGATCCGGAGATTGGGATGGGCTTCGGCTTCACGACGAACGCGCTGGCGATGGATCTGATCGGCTACGGGCGGACAGCGTCGCTTGCGGGCGCGGCGCGTGCGTGTTGTGAGGCGGCGGGGTAGGAGTGAGGGGCGAGTTCACAGTATGTCGTTTGTAGTTCTGGCGGTGCGCGCCTCCGGATGGTTCGTGAGCTCGGCTTTGGCGCGCGACGGGTGTCGTCGTGTGGCCGAATGCCAGTCAGAGAATGGCCACATGTGCAGGTGCTTGGGGGGGGTGCCATCGACCCCGCCACGCGTAGCCATGTATGGCTAACTGCAGTTCGTCCCCACCTGCGCGAGCACGACCAGCACATCCCCTAACGTGACGAAGCCGTTGGGCGGACCCGACCGCCATGGCTGGCCAGGCGTAGCGCTCGGAGCCCGATCGTACTCCTGTCCGTCGGGGATCCCATTGCCGTTGAGGTCGCTTCCGTACCTCGTGACCGGGTGCGCTGCGGATGTCCCCACGTAAGCGAGATCCGCGAGCACGTCTGCGAGCGTGATGAACTTGTTGCGGGCGCCTGCCGCGGCGCCAGGCAGCAATGCCGGCACGGGCACATCGAAGACGTCCCAGGGATCGCTCGGGTCGCGCTGACCCCCGACCAGGTGATCGAGTCCCGCCTCTGCGCCGTCCTTACAACCGTCTCCGTCGCTGTCCGGGTTGCACGGCTTGGTGTTCTGGGCGTACCGCCCGCGGTAGCCGATATAGTCGAAGCCGGGACAGCCGACTGCGACCTCCCATCGATCAGGTAATCCGTCGTTGTCGAGATCGGCGTCCCACAGTTCGGCGCTGTTGAGGTAGCTGCCGGATGTGCCACCGGCGATGAGGATGTCGCCATCATGGAGCTTGACGGCCACATGACGGACGCGCGCCGCGATGATCGCGCTGACTGCCGACCACGCGTGTGCATTCACGTCGTAGACCTCTGCGGTCGCGAGCGTTGCGGTGGCGTTGACGCCGCCCACCACCAGCACGCGAGCGTCCTTTGTCACGGTTGCGGTGTGTCCCGCGCGTGCGTCTGCCATGCTGCCCACCGGCGCCCAGGTATCGGTCGCTGCGCTGTACAGTTCCGCACTCTTCAGATATCCCGAGGCGCCACCGCCGCCGGCGACCAGCACCGTGCCATCGTTCAGCAGCGTCGCCGTATGCAGGCGGCGGGCCGTCGAAGGGCTCTTCGCTGGCAACCAGGTGCTGGAGATGGGATCGTAGAGCTCGGCCGTGCCTACGTAGTCTCCATCGAACCCGCCGGCAACGATGACGTGGTCGTTCTTGAGCAAGGTGGCCGAATGGTACTCACGCGCGTGAGCCATACTTCCTGCGAGTGCCCAGGAATTCGTCGCGGGTGTGTAGAGTTCGGCAGAATTCAGGTAGCCTCAGGCGATCCGCCGTAGCCGCCGGCGACCAACACCGTGCCGTTCGGCAGTAGGGTCGCCGTATGCGCGCGTCGCGCCGTGTGCAGTTGACCTGCAGATGACCATGTATCAGTGCCGGGATTGTAGAGTTCGGCGCTTGCTAGATTCATGCCGGGCGCGCCGCCGAAGCCCCCGACCACGAGGACTTCGCCGTTGGGCAGTAGCGTGGCTGTATGGAACGAGCGCCCGTTCGCCAGAGGCGCGGTTGCAGACCATGCGTCCGTCGGTGGATCGTAGAGTTCGACGGTGCTCAGGAAGTTTGTCAGGCTGTTATCTCCACCAACGAGCAGTACCTTGTCATTTGGGAGCAGCGTCGCGGTGGGGCGTTCTCGTGCAACGTTCATGCTGGTGGCGGGAATCCAGACGTCGCCGCCCGCTGCTTGAACACGCTGGGGCTGGCCTGCTAGCGTCGCCATGCACGCTACAGCAAACAACCCCAGCAGAAGGCGGTGAGAGAAGGCGGGAGGAACGTTCGGCATGGCGCCTGAAGTCAGCCCTTGGATCATAGGCGACGAGAGCGGCTGTCAACAAGTCGCCGCGTCTTCCGGCACTCGGCGGCCAGTTCCGTGAGAACGCGGTTACGCCTATCGAGGGCTGTCGAGCGGGCGAGGCGCCACGCACATCAAGAACGGGTCACGCCGCCGTCGCCACGCGTAGCCTTGTATGGCTAACTACAGTTCGTCCCCACCTGCGCGAGCACGACTAGCACATCCGCTAACGTGACGAAGCCGTTGGGCGGACCCGACCGCCATAGCTCGCCGGGTGTCGTGCTCGCTGTGCGGTCGTACTCCACGCCGTCGAAGATGCCATTGCCATTGAGGTCGGTGCCGTACATCGCCCCATTCGCGTTTGCCACATTTGGGGTTCCTGCATTCGTGCCAACGTACGCGAGATCCGCGAGCACGTCTGCGAGCGAGATGAACTTGTTGCGGACGCCTGGCGCGGCGCCTGGCAGCAGCGCCGGCACGGGGACATCGAAGAAGTCCCAGGGACCGTTGGGATCGCGTTGCCCGCCTGTGTGCCAATCTGCAGCCAACTCCGTCGCATCAGGACAGCCGTCGCCGTCGGTGTCGAGCGCGGGGTCGATCGTCGGCGTTGCGCTCGGCGTGTTGGTTGAGGTCGCGGTATCTGTCGCCGTGGGAGTGGGCGTCCCGGTCGGGGTAGGCGTATCCGTGGTCGTTGGAGTCGCGGTAGGCGTACTCGTGGCCGTTGGAGTCGCAGTTGCCGTATGCGTGACGGTTGGCGTCGGTATCCCGGATCCATGACAGGCGCCCGTACCCGAGTCGGTGAAGGTTTCGCCTGCAATGGGGACGAACTGCCAGTCATAGCTCGTCGCATGGAGGGTCAGTTTCAGCACACCCGCGGTCTGTGAGTCACGTACCTCGCTGTTCGGCACAATCGTGGAGAGGGTCGTGGGGTTCGCTCCGCCGGTCCCCACGATGAACTCGCGAATGCCGTTGGCGGCATCGAGCACACCGCCGTTCGTCTGCGGGGCGAAGCGCTCATAAATGTGGTCGTGTCCATTCAGGATGACATCGGCGTTGGCTGCATAGAGCACGTTCCAGAACGACTGAGAGTTCGAGGCGGCGCGTCCGCCGGAACTGAAGAGAGGGATGTGCCAGTACGCCAACGTGCAGTCATTCGTGTGTGCGGCGAGATCGGCTTGAAGCCATATCCCTTGTGGGGATGAAGGGCCGCACCCGCCGATGTCGCTGCAGTTCGAATTGAGCGAGATGACGTGCCAGGTCCCGATGTCGTAACTGTAGTAGCCCAGGCCGGGGGTGCCGGCCGCCGCGCCGAAGTATTGGAAGTAGCCAGCCGCACCCCGGTTCGCGGCGTTGCAGCCGATGCCGTTCTGGGAGCCGCCCGTGATGAGGTATTCGTGGTTTCCGGGCGCCGGGTGGGTGATCGTCTTCACGCGTCCCCAACTCAGGTCGTAGGACTGGGCGAACTCCTCTGCACTGCCACAGTAGTACTGGTTGTCGCCAAGATTGAGGACGCCAGTCAAGCCTGCGTTGACCAGGAGATCCGAGGTGTAGAGCTGCAGGCAGTTGGGACTGATTCCCAGCCCTCCGTTGAAGTTGGAGTTGAGCGGATCGCACGCGATGTCTCCGGCAGCTGCGATGACCGGGTCAGTTGTCGCCGTGGTGGTCCCGCCGGCGGCGCCAAAAGCCAGCCCGAGAGCCAGCGCCAGGGCGGCTGCAAGAACAAGAACAGTACTGATCGTCAGCCGGGATGAACCGCGCACACGAGTGCCGCCTTTGAATTATGGAGCTTCGCCGAAGGGACCTTGTCGCGGCCGGACTCGAAGCTGAACACAGGCTCCATCGTCGCGGCCCTTGCAGGATACTACGTCAGCGCCGCGCTCTCGGCTTTCGCGTCAAGAGGGTCGATTCTAAAGGTCAAACGTCCCTATTCCGCCATCAGTATTGTGGTCAAAAATGAACGGCGTCGCGGAGGCCGGGCGACGAATCTGCCGCGCCCAAGAACACTGCGATGCCAAGCATTTCTTCGGTGGCACGAAGCAGCGCGTAGTGACTGAAGCTGTCTGACGCGACGGCGCCGGGCACAACGGAAGGCGCGATGAACACGTTCGGCATCGGTGTGGGTTCGTCGTACACGACCATGACCGCCGTTGTTCCCGCCACGTACGCCCGGCTCGCAAGAATCACTGGTATCCACTGGGCCAGCCACATGTCACCGGTGGCAACGGGGCAATCATGGGTGTCGTTGCACAGATCCGGTGTAATGAAAGAGAAGGCGGGCAACGTGTCGCGCGCAAGGTCGTTCGCTAACTCCCCTTGCGAGATATCACCCAGGGGAACATTGTCACGTTCGCAAGCGGAGCGATCGTCGGCAGCCGCGAAGTAGGCCTGCGGGTTGTGCTTTACCGCGTAGCGCCCCGAGCCGACGAGGGAACAATTCGTCGGCATGCTTTCCTCGTAGCTCTTCGCCGTCCTGCCAGTCGAACGCACCTGCCGATAGAGGTTGTCGGTTTGCAAGGGATGCGATTTCGGATTCGCGTCGTCCTTGATTCCGAACGTGCTCCCCGCTGTCGCGCCGATGTAGTTCGGCAGCGACGGGCTTCCGACCATGGCATAGGGTGACGCGGTCGCGCACTCGTGGACCAATCTATTGAAATACGGAGCCTGTTGCGAGTCCAGGATGGCCGTTTCGTTGTGATTCTCCATCCAGATCCAGATGACGTGCTCGTAGCGGGCAGGTGGCGCACCGGCCGTCCCGCAGGGCGGCCGTTCGCCGGCGAGCGGCGCCGTCGGTTGGGGAGGAGTGCGGGCCGCGGTACTTGGTTCCGGAGACGCGCTCGATCGCGCGATGGTCGGCGGCGTGGCGTTCGCGGCCGGCGTCTGCGGGTGATCGGCTGTGGACTTGGCGCCTCCGCCGCATGACTGGAGCATCAGCAGCAGAAGCAACAGACCCGGTCGGACGGTGCCGAGTGCGCGCATGCTCATCGATCCAATTTCGGCGTTCATTGTGCTGTCTCAGAGGTAGGTGCCCGCAAAGCACATCGAGACTCGGACGCTCATGCCGACGTAGCAGAGGGCAGGGGCCGAACAGCTACGGTGTTGGAGCAGCGAAATCCGCTTCCGACGGCGTAGATAACTCGGCCGCCTGGATGACTCCGAATGTCCCGCTTCCGTACACCGGTACATTCTCCGCGTTGAAGCAGTAGTCCGCCGCGTTAGGCGTTTCCGCTGGCACCACCCGGAAGCATCGCGCGGCCGCCCCCGCGATCGTCTTGCTATCCAGTTCGGCAACGCTTAACGAGCCGAAGCTCCCGCCGCCCGGAAATACCATCGGTCCAGCCGCCAGGGGAAGCGGCGCGTCAAATGACGGGATCTTCCCGCAGTTGCGTTCGCCGCCGTCGAATGAGCAGGCGAAGGTGGTGCCGTCCGCGCCCACGATGATCTGGGACGATGGCTCAGTCGCGCCCGCCGAGATAGTGTCCACGCGCGCGCTGGGCGGCCGGTTGAACACAACGTAGCTGTCGCCCTTCTCTCCAGTGTCTGATGATGTCTCGTAGCGCACCCGATAGATCGTCTGCTGGCTCGTGAGCCAAAGTGCCGCGAACGCGTCGCGGCTCTGCGCCGAGGGAGTCGGTGAGTCGCCGGGCAAGGGCTGCTCGGTGGTGCTGCGGCTCGGCACGCTGCCGACTGCGGGCGGAGTCTGGATGGTGCGTTTGGCCGTTGTCCCGCTCGTGTCCGACGCATACCAGTGCAGCCAGAGTTTGTCGGCCGTCAGAAAGGCAGCGACCAGTGCGGCCAGAATGAGCACGGGCGCGAACATCGAGTACCGGTTGTTCATCGGCGGCCTCCGTCAGGAGCAAGACGCTCGCTTCAAGTCCACGTGCAGAATAGACAGGTTATCACTCGGATGGCAGTCATCCAACAAGACCCTTCGCGAGCCCCGCGACCACATCGGTGTGTTGCTGTACCGTTGCCACCGCCGTCGGCCCTCCAAAGAAAACGGATCTCAGTATGACGGTGAGCCGGCTCGCGAGTTCGCGACCGTGGTGCTCCTTGGTCTTGAGTCCAAAGGAGCTGTCATTTCTCGACAGGATCTCGTGGCAGGATCCGCTAAGGCGCGGCCGCGCACATGAAATTTTCGTCACGCTGTCAAGTACGGCCCTATGTGGGCTTGACGGAGTGAACCTCCCGTTCTACTTTAGCTTGACAAACGTTTCGGTTGGCGTCATAGCCAGATACGCAAGGTGGGATACATGAACAAGAATCGGCAGCACAAAACGTTAGCTCGCATCGGGGAATCGGGCAGGTCGCACGTGCGGCTCCTGCTCGCCATGGGACTCATCGTGAGCGTCGCTGCGGCGGTGCTCGTTCCCATGCTGTCACGTGGCAGCGGCGGGCATAGCGCAAACACCGCTTCTGCCGACGTCCTGCCGGTAGGGTGCGATACCGGCGTGGGCTCTGCTTCTGCGTCGATCCGAATCGACTCGGCGCCGCCGAATCCGCAGGACGGTGACACATTCCACTACAGAGTGGGGGCGGGCTATCCGCTGATCCAGGGCGCCGTCGGCTGCGACGCGTTTGATGTAGACGTGTTTTTCGAGCCACCCTCTGGCCTCCCCTGGATTTTGGCATGCAACATCGCCAGCTTGCCCTACGGGACCGCGATTACTGAATGTCCCCTGCCAGCGCAGGACTACATCGTCAACGGTGCGAACCGTGACGGTCAGGGCGATCTCGTCGCGCGTGTCCACATCATGGGCAACACACATAACAGCCTAAATGACTGCGCCGTGGCGCCCCCACGTAACCCGCTGAACACGAGCAGGTGCTTCGACGCGGCAGCGACTTCTAAGAAGGCTGTGGCAAATACGCCGACACCGACAAGCACAGCCACCAAAACGGCAACGCAGACGCCCGCCGCAGCCACGTCGACGCCCACGGCGACGGCGACAACGCGGACGTTGGTAAAGACGAGCACGCCGATTGCAACGCGGACCGCGACAGCGGTGCCGACGGTGAGCACCGTGCTCTCGTTGGCTGGCACGCCGACAGTGAACGTCGTGCTTGAGTTGGCGGCCACGCCGAGGGTCGTTGCGGTGTTGCCCGCTACCGGTGGCGGAAGCACCGGGACGGGCAACGATAGTCGTCCAGTCGTCGCATTGCTCTCGATCGCCGCCGGGCTCACGGTGGCAGTCGGTCTCGAGACGAAACGCCGCGCCCGTCGCGAAACGAAGTAGTTCGCTCACCGCTACTAATGAGACGACGGCGTCGTGCATGCACGACGCCGTCGCTTTGTTTTGCGAGACTGCGTTCCGATTGCCACTCCAGTCTCGGACGCCGGCCTGTCCCAGAGAGCAATGCCTACGTGGTGTCGAGGCAACCCCTCCTCGACGGCGCGGACCACTGCGGGCGTACACTGGTTCGTTCGAACCCACGCGACTTCGCGGCACCGCGCAAGCGGCCAGGATTTGGCCGGCCGATACTCCGATGGATGCGATATCTGGAGAGAGCCTGGATGGATTCGGATGACACGATCGAGGAGTCGCAGGTCGCCTTCGCGGCGCGTCTGCGCGCGCTCGATCAGGATGCGTGGGCAAAGCTCTACGACCGGCATCACTTGCAGATCTGGCGCTATTCGTATGGGCGCACCGGCAGCCGCGACGCGGCCGACGACGTAGCTGCCCAGGTCTTTGCCGAGGCGCTCTCATCGATCCACCGCTATCGTGACCAGGGGCGACCGATCCTCGCTTGGCTGTACGTCATCGCCCGCAATCTTGCTGCCAAGCACCAGCGTCGTGCGCAGAGAGACGCTCCCGCCAGCCACGTTGAGCCGAGTGGCGGCTCGCCCGAAGAGAGTCTCAACGCGATGGTGCTCGCAGATGCGCTGGCGCGCCTGACAGGCGAGCAGCGCGAGGTCGTGGTCCTCCGCTTCTAC
>JANXYW010000245.1 GCA_025355835.1 Chloroflexota bacterium | reverse complement strand
GAGGCTTCGATGATGTCGGTGCTGGCGCCTACCGTGGTCCAGAGGCGTTCGCCATCGGTGGATTCGATGAGGACTCGGACGGCGGCGCTGGTGCCGGCGGCGCTGTCGATGATGCGCACTTTGAAGTCGACGAGTTTG
Source organism: Chloroflexota bacterium (assembly GCA_025355835.1). GTDB lineage: Bacteria > Chloroflexota > Dehalococcoidia > DSTF01 > JACRBR01 > JANXYW01. The sequence continues at coordinate 14,049 of JANXYW010000245.1, read as the reverse complement.
ACCGCGTAGATGGTCGGGAAGAATTCGACGAGCGCTTTGCGTACGGCGGCGTCGAGCGCGTTGACGGGGCCGTTGCCATCGGCTGCGGTCTGGCGGAGTTCGCCGTCGATACGGACTTTCGCCATCGCTTCGGCCTGCATCTCGCGATCGTGCGCGGTGCTGGCGGCGGCGCGGCGTTCGATGATCCAGTAGTCGTCGAGTTCGAACGGCGGTGTGTAGCCAGGGCGCGCGCGGCGGACGAGCATCTCGAACGACGCTTCCGCGCTCTCGAACGCATAGCCTTTCGCTTCCTGCGCGTTCACCAGCTCTTGCAGCGCGCGCGCTTCATCGCGCGAAAGCTCGAACTCGATGCCGCGCTCTTTCAGCTTCTGCTGGACGCCGCTGCTGCCGCCGAGCTCTGAGACGAGCAGGCGGCGTGCGTTGCCTACGGACTCGGGCGGGACGTGCTGATAGCTGACTTCGTTTTTGAGCACGGCGGCGACGTGCAGCCCGCCTTTGTGCGCAAATGCGCTGGCACCGACGTACGGCTGCTGCGGGTTCGGCACGAGGTTGACGATCTCGCTGACGTAGTGACTGACGTCGGTGAGCATGGCGAGCTGTTCGGCCGTCACGACATCGAGCCCGAGCTTGAGTTTGAGGTTGGCGATGACGCTCATAAGGTTGGCGTTGCCGCAGCGTTCGCCGTAGCCGTTCACGCAGGCCTGCACCTGCGCCACGCCTTCGGCGACGGCGGCGAGCGTGTTCGCGACGGCGAGATCGGCGTCGTTATGCGTGTGGATGCCGAGTGGCGTGTCGAGTTCCGCCTTCACGGCGCGGATGGCATCGACGAGCTGCTGCGTCGTCATGCCACCGTTGGTGTCGCACAGCACGAGGCACGACGCACCGGCACTGGCGGCCGCTTTCAAGCAGCGGAGTGCGTAGGCGCGATCAGAGTAGAAGCCGTCGAAGAAGTGTTCGGCATCGAAGAAGACCGTGCGGCCGTTCTGCGCCATGTGGCGGACGGAGTCGGCGATCATCGCGAGGTTCTCTTCGAGCGACGTCTCGAGTACTTCGCGGACGTGGAGGTCGTGCGTCTTGCCGACGAGCGTGACCACGGGTGTGCGCGCATCAAGCAAAGCGCGGAGGTTGGCATCGGTCGCGGCGTCGCCGCCGGCTTTGCGCGTCGAGCCGAAGGCGGCGAGGCGGGCGTGCTGGAGGTTCAGCGATTGGGCGCGGACGAAGAACTCGGCGTCCTTGGGATTGCTGCCGGGCCAGCCGCCCTCGATGTAGTGGACGCCCAGTTCGTCGAGCTTACGGGTGATCTTGAGCTTGTCCTCGACGGAGAGAGACATGCCCTCCATTTGGGCGCCGTCGCGGAGCGTGGTGTCGTAGAGTTCGAGCTTCTGCATGGAAGCGGATTCTCCTGAATGCGCCGCCAGTATAGTCACCGGCGGATCGGCCTGCCTATCGGGGAATAGGAAGGCAGCCGATGGCACCCCGCGGTGATGGACCGCGGGTTGTATGCACCTCAGGAGTTCTGGACGTGTTCATGTGGGGCTATGGTAGCAGGTTCGGTTCGGGGTTAGCCACGAAGGACACGAAGGTCTAGAAATTGGAGACGGCGGGCGCGGCATTCCGGTCGGGTCGCCAAAACCCCGCACCGCGCGGGCTGGAAAGCCCGCGCTACGGTGGCGGAGCGCGGCGGCTGAAGTGCGCGGCGAGGGTGGCGCACGTGATCGGCTGGTGCGCGTCGGTGATATCGTTTGCGTCGGTCCGGCTGTCTCCTGCGGCGACTCTTCGACTGCCGGACGCACAGCCGGGACAGCTATGCCACGCGCTTCGCGTCTCGTGACAAGCGCACGTTCCCCCGGGGTTCGCTTTACCTTGCTGTGCGCGGGCGTTACGATTTCGCCACCGGCCGAGCCGGTATTACATGGACTTTCTACTTCCCACGTATCCCCTCCTACTCGGCGACGCGCACGGGCGCCGTCAGTGGTTCACACCACTCTTTCGGAGGGTTCGTGGCTGAACACTCCCATTCGGACGACCCGCACGACAGCAGTTCCGACGAGCACCGACGCGTTCGCGTCGAGCGGCGGTCGACACTGCCAGACGTCGAGGCGGCCGAGATCGTCCGCGGGCAAAAGCCGGGGTCGCGTTTTGCGCGACGCGTGCGCGAGGGCGAACGGCGCTTCGAGCGCGGCGAGGACGAGGGGACGTTCCGGGCGACTGAGCGCGCGACTGCGCCTCGGACACCGGCGCAGCAATTCTGGACGAACGTCCGCAAGGTCGCGCTAGGCTCGCCGATTTCATCGGAGGACGCGGAAGATCAGCGGCTACCGAAGACGAAGGCGCTTGCGGTGTTTTCGTCGGATGCGTTGTCGTCGGCGGCCTACGCGACGGACGAAATTCTGCTTGTCCTGGTCGCGGCTGGAACTGGCGCGCTCTACCTGTCGATACCGATCGGGTTGGCAATCGGCGTGCTGCTGGCGATCGTGACGTTTTCGTACCGGCAAACGATTAAGGCATACCCCAGCGGCGGCGGCGCATACATCGTCGCGCGGGAGAACCTGGGCGATGTTGCGGGGCTGACGGCTGCGGCGGCATTGTCGGTCGATTACATCCTCACCGTTTCGGTTTCGATCGCTGCGGGCGTGTTTGCGATCACGTCGGCAATACCAAGTCTGCATCCGGCGAGCGTCGAGTTATCGGTGGCGATGGTGGCGGCGATTACGCTGCTGAACTTACGCGGACTGCGGGAATCCGGCACGATCTTCGCGGTGCCAACGTACTTGTTCATCGGCGCCTTCGCGCTGCTGCTGATCGCGGGCTTTGGACGCTGGATCTTCGACCCGGGGCTGCATGCGATACCGCCCGAATCGGTCGTGGGGCCCGGAACCAAAAGTCTGACCGGCGCAGCGGGGGTGTTTCTGATTTTGCGGGCGTTCGCTTCGGGGTGCGCGGCGCTGACGGGCGTCGAGGCGATCTCGAACGGCATTCCGGCGTTCAAGAAGCCGGCCGAGCAGAACGCGCGCATCACGCTGATGTGGATGGCGGTGATCCTGGGGACGTTCTTCATCGGGCTGACGGTGTTGGCGCATCACCTGGGCGTGCAGCACGCGGACAAAGTATCGGTGCCGGCGCAGGTAGCGAAGACAGTGTTCTCCGGTTACTTCAGCCCCGTCTTCTTCTTCGTGCAGGCGGCGACGGCGCTGATCCTTATCCTGGCAGCGAACACGAGCTACGCGGACTTCCCCCGGCTCGGCTCGATCTTGGCGAAAGATCGGTTTTTACCGCATCAGTTCACGTTCCGCGGCGACCGGCTGGCGTTCACGAACGGGATCATCGTGCTGGGCGCGTCGGCGGCCGTTCTGCTGGTCATCTTCGATGCGGATGTGGACCGATTGATCCCCCTGTACGCGTTCGGGGTGTTTGTGTCGTTCACGCTGTCGCAGGGCGGCATGGTCGTGCATTGGCTACGGTCGAAAGAGCCGGGATGGCGACAGAGCCTGGTCATCAACGGCACCGGGGCGCTGGCAACGGCGATCGTCGCGTTGATCGTCGGCGGTACGAAGTTCAGCGAGGGTGCGTGGCTGAGCATGATCGCGATGTTCGTGCTGGCGATCGCGTTCTTCTCGATCTATCGCCACTACACTGGCGTCGAGCGACGGCTTGCGGTGCCGAAGGGCACGCTCGTCGAGACTAGCGCACGGCGCAAGCAGGTGGTGCTGGTGCCGGTCGACGAGCTGAATCGCGCCGTGCTGCGCGTCGTTGACTATGCGCGCGCGATTTCGCCGAACGTGACAGCTTTGCACATCACCGACGATATCGAGCGCGGCCAGGAGCTTCGGGCGGAGTGGGAGTCGGCGGTGCTGGATGTACCGCTCGTCCTGATCGATTCGCCGTACCGATCGTTCGTGGCGCCCGTGCAGTCGTACATCGATGCGCTCGATCGCACGGATCCGGGGCAATACGTGACGGTGGTGCTGCCGGAGTTCCGGACGGCGTGGCCGTGGCAGCGGTTCCTGCACAATCAGTCGGCGCGGCGGCTGCGCAACGCGCTCCTCGATCGACCGAACACCGTCATCGCCGAAGTGCCGTACCAGCTCGTCGGAGATGTGGAGCCTGATCCGGAGCCTACGCGGCGCGCGGGGTAGGCGTTGCCGCGGCAGCGGTCGCAGTACTGCACCTCACCCGGCGCCGTCGGCGCCACCCTCTCCACGACGTGGAGAGGGTTTGTCCATTCGCGGATTGTTCTTTATTGTTCCAGGCTCGTGCGTGAGTGAGAGCGGCGCGCGGGGTAGCGCTCGCGCGGCCATCGCGGCAGCCGTCGCACTACTGCACCTCACCCGCGCCGTCGGCGCCACCCTCTCCACGACGTGGAGAGGGTTCGTTCATTCGTGGATTGTTCCTTGTTGTTCCAGTCTGCTGCGTGGTTGGGAGAGGGCATGGCGCGCCATGCCCCTACGACGCGTGGGGCTATGTGTATGCAATGGCGGCGCACCGGCAACGACTCCTTGGCGCGCGGCGACAAGCCGCGGCGCACAGACAGGGCGCACAGCCGTGCGGCCCTGCGTTGGAGGCGCGCTACGGGCGCGTGTAGGTGCCGGTGAGCTTGCCGATGGCGAGAATGTGGCCGTTCATGGCGTTGGTGACTTCCTGGCGCGTGACACCGGCGTCGACCGTCAGGGCCGCGTCGAGTGCATAGACGAAGAAGCGGTAGTGGTGAAGTACGCGCTTCGGCGGGCAGGGACCGGTGTAGCCGATCGTGCCGGAACCGTTGAGGCCCTGCTGCACACCGTTGTCGAAGCTCTTTGTCGCGGGTATTGCTTCAGGTAGCTCGGTTTCGGATGCGGGGATATTGTACACGACCCAGTGTGTGAACGTGCCGCCGGCGTCCGGATCATCCATGAACACAACGAAGGCCTTGACCCCGGCAGGCGCGCCGCTCCAATGGAGGGGCGGCGACGTGTTCAGGCCGAGGCAGGCGTACTGGCCGGGAAACGGTCCGTCGTCCGGGAACACACTCTCGAGCGTCATCGCGGGCAGGCCTGCAACGGGCGTTTGCGGGACCAGCGTCGGGGCGATGCGCGTCGGCGTCGGCGTTGCGCCGCTACCCCCGCAGGCCGCGAATATCGTGCACGCAGCAGCGATCGCGACGAATGGCCTTGTGACGCGCTGGATGAAGTGACGTGGCCCGGGCATACGAGTGCACTCCTCGAACTGGCGTTGCCTTGGATGTCACTATAGGGCGCGCGTAGCCGCGGAGCCACGGGCGGTCCGGGGCCGGTTCGCGAGTTCGGCTACGCCTCCGCAGGTTGCGAGGTCAACCGCCGGGCCAGGATCCACGCGGACACGACGGATGTGGCGATCGCGGCGACGAGTGTCGCTTGCAGGATGAGCCGCCCCTCGGGTGACGTGTCTTTGCATGGGTCGGTGCTGTCGATGTAGCGCCAGGAGACCCAAAGAACGGCCCCGACGAAGAACAAGGGCGCGAAGGCCAACCTGGACGCGAACGACACCATGAACCCAGTCGGCCGACCCGAACATAGCCAGCCCAAGCCCGCTTTGAAGTGTCCATAGATGAACCACAGCGCGACGACCTCGACGCCACGCGCCCAACCGTAGTAATGGTCGTAGGGCGAGCCCTACCCCTACGCGAGCATGACCGCACGCCTGCGAAGATGGGACGAGCGGCGGGTCGGACGGAATTTGGGCGTCGTCGGTCAGGGTTTCCGCTGAGGGGGAGTCGGGTGTCGGGCCGGAGGTGCGGGCTGCGGGGCGGCCGATATTCATGCGGTTGCTATAGTGGGATGCGGGCGGAGCGGCCCGCACGGAGGAACGGTTGGAGCAGGTGAAGAAGCTGCGCTGGAACATCATCGGCCCCGTGGGGCTGTTGGTCCTGGCGCTGCTGGCCGTGGCGTGGCTCGATGTGACGAAGGGCGGCGGGGCGACGCAGAAGGCGCCGCTCGGCGAAATCGGCACGCCGGTTCGCAATGCGTATGTGGGACCGACGGCGACGCCGTTCGGCTTTGTGCCGACGCCCCGGCCGACGCTGGCCGCGCCTGCGGGCAGCACGGGCAACACATTCGTTCGGGACGAGAAGCGGAAGTCGGACTTACTGCTGCTGCTGGCGGCCGCGGGCACGGTGAAGGCCAAAGACGGCTCGTACCCTTCGACAAATGGGAACGTGCAGAGCATCTGCAACTACAAAGACATCGACGTCGGGTGCAAAATTCAGGCCGTGGCGGGCGATGCCATCGCCGATCCGGCGAAGGTGGGGTACTGGTACTCGTCTGATGGGAACACGGCGAAGTTTTACGCTTCGCTGGAAGGCGAAGTGGCGAAGGATCTGCAGTGCAAGACCACCGACGCCGAACTGAAGAAGCACGACAACCTGATCTGCGTCACCGCCCAGTAACGTATTGCTGTTTGGAGCCACTACACCTTGTCGCCGCGAATGCAGCGGCGGCGCAGCGGTTTGCAGCACGCTAGATAACGTTAGGACGAGATGGCATTGGATCTGTTCAACAAGCGCGGAAAGGAAGATCGGGAGCGGTTCGGGGAGCGGCTGCCGCCGGGGCAGAAGCTGACGGACGGCTGGCCGGTGTTGCACTACGGCGGCATTCCGGCGATCGATTTGGCGACGTGGAAGTTCTCGATCGTCGGTCTCGTCGAGGAAGAGGTCAGTTTCACCTGGGACGAGTTCATGGCGCTGCCGCAGACGACGCTGCGTTCGGACATCCACTGCGTGACGCACTGGAGCAAGTTCGACAACGACTGGACAGGCGTGAAGTTCACGGACATTCTGGCGAAGCTGAAGGTGAAGCCGGAAGCGAAGCACGTGATGCAGCACAGCTACGGCGGCTACACCACCAACGTCTCGCTGCAAGAGCTGATGGACGATGACGTGCTGTTCGCGCATTCGCACAACGGCAAGCCGCTGGAGAAAGAACACGGCTGGCCGCTGCGGATGATCGTGCCGAAGTTGTACTTCTGGAAGAGCGCGAAGTGGGTGCGCGGGCTGGTGTTCATGGAAGACGAGAAGCCGGGCTTCTGGGAGATGTACGGGTACCACATCCACGGCGATCCGTTCACCGAGGAGAGGTATTCGTGAGTTTGTAGTTCTTAGTTTGCAGTTTGCAGTTCATCAGAGCCGGCCCCTTCGGGGCCGGCTCTCCGCATTCGAGATCCAATGCGTTGGGACGCGGCCGCCGCGGCTTACGGCGCGTCGTCCTTCTTGGCGAAGGCGCGACCAAAGGTGGACTCGAAGATTTGGCGCTGGTTGCGCGCGGTTTGGGCGGGATCGACAACAGCGGCATCGCCATCGAGATCGACGGGCGCGTAGTAGGGTTCGTCCGGCAGGACGGGATGCTGCACCGTGGCTTCGTACCAGAGCGCGCCGTTCTTTTCAGGCGGCTCGTAGATCGCCCACGCCTGGCGGCGGTACGCCCAGCTTTCGGGGCGGAGACGGACTGCTTCATTGAGGTACGAGCGGCCGGCTTCCTGCTCGCCGTGTTCGACGAGGTATTCGCCGAGACGAAAGTTGAGCGCCGCGGTCACGTCCGCGCTGTCTATATCGTGCTGAGAGGTACGGCGGCGTTCGGGCGTTGGGACGAAGCGACTGTCGGTGCCGTGCGCGGCCCAGTCGCGGACGGCGTTTAGATAGTCGTCGGCGCCGAGGCCAATCATGTTCGCCATGCTGGCGGTCGCCGCCGGCGCGTGTGCGGGGCGGACGATGACGCCCTGTTCGTCGATCCAGACGGCGTTGGGGACGTTGACGAACTGATAGAGATCGGCGACGGCGTGGCGGCGATCGATCAGCGACGGGTGCGTGGCGTGCGCACGCTCGATGAACGGGCGCGCGGCGTCGGCGCCGCCGGTATCGAGCGCGACGGTGATGACCGTGAGTCCGTGATGTTTCAGTTCTTCGGATAGCGACTGCCACACGGGCAGTTCAAAGCGGCAGCCTCACCACGAGGCCCAGGCGATCATGAAGATTTTCTGGCCGCGATAGTCGGTGAGCGAGTGCATCTTGCCGGTGAGATCGGGCAGCGTGAAGTTGGGCGCCTGAAGCGATGCCATCCGCTGCGCACGCGTGCTCGCACCGTCGGCGAAACACCATGTTTGCGTCGGCTCGTCGTAAAGGGACGGCATCTCGCGCAGGCGCGCTAGCTCGGCGAGATTGAAGCGCGCGTCGGGACCGGATTCGCCTCGCACGAAACGGTCGCGGCGCGCGTCCGGGATCGGCACACAAACGTCGCCGAGGCACGCGCCTGCGGGCTTCAGCTGCCAGCCGCTGGCTCGCGTGAGATCGTCGAGGCGGAGCCAGAGATCGGCGCCTTCGATCGCTGCGTCGTCGACGACGGCGTCTGATTCGGTGTAGAGAATCGTGACTGGCATGGGAGAGCCTAGCGCGACGGTATCGCGCGGGGCAAGGCGGGAGGGATTTTGTAGCTCGTAGTTTGTGGCATGTAGTTCGAAGGCGGATCGGCCCTTGTTGGCGGAGCCGTCTTTGTCGCGCGGCGAAGGCGGTGAGTGTATGGTGCATCGTGCCGGGTAGCTGGTAGTTACGATTCGAGACAACGATGCCTTCGTTCACGATTGTTCCGCACAAGATCTCGACGCGCGTGACGGATCCGATCGTAGCGCCGCTGGCGAAGATCGGCGTAACGCCGAACATGATCTCGGCGTTCGGGTTCGCAGGGAATGTTGCAGCCGGGGCGTTGGCGGCGGGCGGTCACTTCCTGTGGGCGGGCGTGGTGATGTTGATCTTCAGCGCGCTGGATCTGCTCGATGGCGCGTTGGCGCGGAAGACCGGCACCGTGACGAAGTTCGGCGCGGTGTTCGACTCGGTGCTCGATCGCGTGTCGGAAGCAGCGGTGCTGGGCGGCGTGCTGTTTCACTACACGCAGATCGGCGGGCACACGCAGGAGATCGTGCTGTGTTACGCGGCGGTCGTCGGGTCGATCATGGTGAGCTATGCGCGCGCGCGCGCCGAGGGTGAAGGACTGACGCTACGCGAGGGGCTGTTCACGCGCGCTGAGCGCGTGATCTTGCTCGGTGTGGCGTTGGTGATCGGGCACGGTGTGGTGTTGTGGGCGCTTTGGGCGCTGGCGGTGATTTCGCACTTCACGGCGGTGCAGCGCGTGGTGGCGGTGTGGCAGAAGCTGCGGGTGTAGGTCACCGCGGGTTGGGTGAACCACAGAGCCACAGGGGTTCTTGGGGGGTCGGATGCGGATTTGAGGTGCTAACGCGGCACCTCACCGCACCCGTCGGGCGCGCCCTCTCCACGATGTGGAGAGGGCTCTCGGATCTGGGGTGCAGCTTGGCTTCGCCGAGCACCTTTGCTCTGTGCGCGCCTCACTTTTCGCCCGTGGCGACCACCCTCCATCCATGTACAAAGGTCTTCGTTCGGGGGTTGGCGCACGAACGGGCGGTGGTCCTCGACGGGGGACGGAGCTAAAGCTGCGTCCATACGGCCTCAGAACGCGCTGCGTCGCGCCTCCATACCATCAGTCGCGTCATGGTTGCAGGCGGCTTGTCACAGTACAGTAGGGACATCGATCGCTTGCTCGATGAGCGAGTCTTCTTGGTTGGTACGTGCGCGCTGGCTTGGCGCGCGCTGGTGTGGGGCATGGGCAGCGGATGACGTTTTTCGATGCTGTGGAATCGCGGCCGGACGATGCTGGCGAGGCCGCCGCGAGCGGTCCGACGCCGCACGGAGTGGCGCGGTTCTTCGAGTTTGATCTTTCGCGGCCGTGGGCGTTTTTGGCGCTGGCGCTGGCGTTTATTGCGAGCCGGGCGCCGTTCATCGACAACGGGTACGGGACGAAGCCGGATGCTTGGCGCATCGCGCTGTCCGGGTACTGGCTGTGGGATCACCACGAGTTCTATCCGTCCCGGCTGCCGGGGTATCCGGTTCCGGAGCTGTCGTACGCGCTCGTCGTGAAGGGCGGGTGGGTCGCCACCAACTCGCTGACGATCGCTGTGTCGCTGCTGGGGTTGTGGTTCTTCGCGAACATCGTGCGCGAGCTGAAGCTGCCGAATCGCGGGCTGCTGGTGGTGGGGTTCGCGTTCCAGCCGCTTCTGTGGATCAACAGCATGAACACGATGGACTACGCGTGGGCGCTGACGTTCATCATGGGTGCGTACTACTTCCTGATCACGGAAGAGGCGGGGTTCGCGGGCATCATGCTGGGGCTGGCGATCGGTTCGCGGCTGCCGTCGGCGGTGATGTTCTTACCGTTTGTGGTGTACTTGGTGCGGGACGATCGCGCCGACGAACTGCGCGACTTTCTCGTGTGGGCGATCGCCGTGCCGATGATCGCATTCGTGCCGGTCATCTGGACGTACGGGCCCGGGTTCCTCAACTTCTACGACGCGAAGATAGGCGTGCGGACGGTGATCCGGTTGCTGGCGAAGGATTCGTTCGGGCTGATCGGTACGGTGGGCATCGGGCTGGGCGTACTGTTGTCGCTGCCGCGGCTGGCGAAGCTGCCGCGAGACTTCCTGCGCGACAAGCAGGTGATGACGTGGGTGCTGGCGGTCGGCGGCGTGCTGTTTGTGTTCAGCCGTTTGCCGCACGAGGCGGCGTATCTGATCCCGCTGTTCCCGTTTGCGTTCTTGTTGATTGGGCGCTACTTCTCGCGCTGGGTGCTGGCGGGCACGCTGGCGATGATGTTGATGGCCAACTTCGCCGACCTGACGACGACGAATCATGCCGTAAGCCTGGCATCGGTGACGAAGCTGCGGCTTGGGCAGGGAATGCTGCTTTCGAATCGCGATACGCAGAACGCGCAGCTGAAGTACACGCGCGACATCCAGAATCACGACTTGCCGGACAACGCGGTGATCAGCATCGGTTTCCTGTATCCGCAGTTCGCGGTGCTGAATCGCGACAAGCTAAAGCTCGGCATTCTCGAAAAAGATACGAAATCGATTAGCCAGTTGACGGACAAGGGCAAGGCCGAGGATATTGCGCATCAGCGGACGTTCGTTTGGCTGTTGGATTTCGCCGACTACGAGACGTTCAAGAAACGGAACGCGACGTTCTTCTACACGCAGGACGCAGGTCTCAGCATGGCGGCACTGTACAAGTATCGATTGGGCGTCATCGGGGGCACCGTGATCGATCTGGGGCGGACGCCGTCGGGTGCATCGGGGACGGCGCGGACGGATCGGTGAGCGGGCGATGAGCGAACGACCGGTCGATGCCGCATACCTTCGCTACCAGTACGACGACGCTGAGAAGCTGCAGATCCGCATCGCCACGCACGCGCAGTACAGCGAGCGCACGAGCGATGCGTTTGCGTCGTGGCTGCTGCAACACGTTGATGCGGCGCGGGGACAATTGCTGCTCGACGTCGGCTGTGGATCCGGCGTGTACCATCCGGCTCTCGCCGACGCTGGTGCGCGGATCGTGGCGGGCGACGCATCGCGCGGCATGCTGCGGACGGCGCTCGCTCAAGCGGCAGCGGACGGCTACACGATCGCTGCGCTATCGGTCGACGCGCAGGCGCTGCCGTTTCGCGACGCGCACTTCGATCGCGTGATGGCGAATCACATGCTGTATCACGTGGCGGATCAGCGCGCGGCGCTGCGTGAGCTGCTGCGGGTGGTGAAGCCGGGCGGCCGCGTCATCATGGCGACGAACGGCGCTGACAACTACCGCGAGTTCGACGCGCTGCATCGAGCGGCTGCGGCGAAGCTCGGGTACACGACCAGCTCCCACGACGCGGCGGCATTCACGCTCGATGACCTGCCACTCGTGCGATCGGTCCTTCCCGCGGCTGAGGTGTTCACGCGGGCGGATGCGCTGGTGTTTCCCGACGCAGCATCGGCTTTGCGGTATTACGCGTCGGGTCCCATCGATGGGATCGAAGATCGACCAGCGGACGGGAGCCATCGCGAGCCGCTGCTGCGCGCCATGCGGGCGGCGATCGAGGCGATCATCGCTCGCGAGGGCGTGTTCCGTGTGTCGAAGACGGCTGGGTGTTTCGTCGCGGTTGTGTGAGGCGCGCGGAGAACCACGGATTTCGCGGATTTCACGGATGGGTTTGGGGACGATCCGGCGCTGCCGGATTCACAGCCGAGGGCGCCTGTGCCACTTTTGCGCCGCACGACGCGGGCTGAACGCCCGCGCTCACATGGGATGTGCTGCGTTCGCCCTACAGCCGACGCATGACGACGGTGGCGGCGCCGACTACGGCGGCTAGCAGGAGCGCGGCTAGCGCGACGATGATGGCGATTGTTGCGACGGGGGTGCCGCTGTCGCTTGATGAGGACGATGCTGGTGTGTTTGCGGCGGAGGTGGAGGCGGCGCGGGCTTCTTGTGTGGATTGCGGCGTTGGAGACGCCGAGGCGGTGCGAGCGGCGAGACCCACGGAGGCGCGCCAGGCGTTCTCGATGCCGAGCTGGTCGAGGCCGTATACCGTCTGGAACGCTTTGTCGGGCGTCGTGCCATCTTTGAAGACTTTGATCATGTCGGCGAACTTGTCGGCACCGTACGTGTCGACGAGGAATTTGATGATCGAGCCGGCCTGGCCGTAGTAGAGGCCGACGGTGCTGGCGATCGAGCCCGACGCGGATGAGTTGAGCTCCTTGAACGAGAGCACCCTGTCGCGGTCGATGCCGCTCTGCAACGCATCGGCGTGATTCTCGAGCGGGTGCGACTGCGAATAGACGGAGATGCCTTCGTTCATCCACGGCGCAATGCCGAACGGGCCTTTCGTAGCTTCGCGCGTGACGATGTGCGCGACTTCGTGGCGAACGATGTCGAGCGTCGAGACGTCGGACGACACCATGGCGGTGTCGGAGTAGACGACCTCGCCAAGAATCTGGACGCCGCGACCGGAGCCTCCCGGCGCGATGGCGGGCTGCATCTCATCGGCAGTGGTGTAGAGATAGACCTTCACCGGAAACGCGACCTGCACGCGCTCGAGCGCTCCGACCTTCTGCAGCGTTTGCACCGTGGCGTCGAGGACGGCGCGGGCCTGCGACTCGCTGCCGGCGTGGTAGTGCAGCGTGACGTTGTCCTGCGTCAGCGTCGCGAATTTGAAGCGCGTGTCCTCGTGGACGTAGAGCTTGTCGTCGGTCGAGAGCTTGTCGCCGGCCGCATCTTCGATGTCCCAGTGGTACGTGATCTCGGCGCCGGGAATGATCGAAATGCCGTTGCCGCTGATCAGCGAGTACGTGCACGTGATCGTTGTGCTGCCGGTGCATGATGCGACCGCGGTCGCGCCCGTACCGTCGGGCGCGAGGTGGTACTGGATCCGCACTTCCTTCACGGCGGCGGGCGCAGAGAACGTGATCGAGAACGAAACGCCGCGCGGAAACTGATTCTGCGTCTGGTCGGAGATCACCGCGATCGGTTGCTGAGCGCGCGTCGTTGCCGGCGACGCCGCAGCGGACGCGACGATGGCGACGAGCGCGGCGAGGCTGGTCAACACGAACTTAGGCATCAGAGGCTCCTACTGTCGTCTTCAAGTACGCCTTGATCGCGTCATCGAGATCTCCGTCGAGGACCGCGGCGGCGTTGCTGGTTTCGTAGCCGGTGCGGTGATCCTTCACCATCTTGTACGGGTGCAGCACGTAGCTGCGGATCTGATTGCTCCAGCCGGCGCTGACGTGCTCGCCTTTGATCTTCGCCTGCTCTTCGGCGTGCTTCTGTAACTCGAGCTGGATGAGACGCGCTTCGAGCACGCGCAGGGCGGACTCGCGGTTGCGGCCCTGCGAGCGTTCGTTCTGGCAGGTGACGACGATGCCGCTCGGCAGATGCGTGATGCGAATCGCGGTGGAGTTCTTCTGCACGTTCTGGCCGCCGTGGCCGCTGGCGCGGTAGACATCGACGCGAATATCGTCGGGGTTGATCTTCACCTCGGCGGCGTCGTTCGCCTCCGGCATTACCTCGACGAGCGCGAACGACGTGTGGCGGCGGTTCTCGGAGTCGAACGGCGACAGGCGGACGAGGCGATGGACGCCGCGCTCGCTCTTGAGGTAGCCGTACGCGTGCTCGCCGGTGACTTCGATGGTGGCGCTCTTGATGCCGGCTTCTTCGCCGGGCATGAG